>CAYUME010000711.1:0-3153 GCA_964445475.1 uncultured Planctomycetia bacterium | reverse complement strand
GCGTGTCGATCTGACCGGAGGTCGCCTGTCGTCCGTGATCGTGCGGCAGCCGCAGGGGCGCTCCCTGGTCTTCACGACACCGCACGCGGAGGCCGTGGTGCTCGGGACCCGCCTGACCCTGTCGTCGGATGCGGCGCAGACGCGCCTGGACGTCCAGGAGGGACGCGTGCGGTTGATCAGGCGGTCGGACCGGTCGGACCTCGTCGTGACGGCGGGGCAGTTCGCCTTGGCCGGGCCGCGGATCGCGCTCGGCCTGATGTCCCTGGCCGGCCGAGAGCGCCTGGCGCCGGCCGCCCCCCCGTCGCGCGCCATGGTCTTTCCCCCCGATGCCGGGCACGCCGACGTCAAGATCCAGTACGGCGCGAAGGGCGACGGCGTCGCGGACGACACGGACGCGATCCAGCGGGCGATCTCGGACCACCTCGACTCGTTCAACCGGCTGGTCTACCTGCCGAACGGGACCTACCGGGTCACCCGGCCCCTGGAAGGAAAGACCACGGATGGTCGATACCTCTTCGGGATGCAGATCATCGGGCAGAGCCGCGAACGGACAGTGATCCGCCTGCCGGACGCGTGTCCCGGATACCAGGATGCCGCAGCGCCCCGCGCGGTCATCCGGACCGCCTGCCGCGACGGCCTCGAGGGGAACGAGGGATATCGCAATGCCGTGATGAATATGACGGTCGACACGGGTCGCGGGAATCCGGGGGCTGTCGGCATCGACTTCCTGGCCCAGGGATCGGGCGCGATCCGGGACGTGACCGTCCTCTCCGGCGACGGCCGCGGCAAGGCGGGCATCTCGATGATCCGCCGCTGGCCGGGCCCCTGCCTCCTCCGGAACGTCCTCGTCTCCGGCTTCGACGTCGGGATCGACGTGGCGCACCGCGAGTACGGCGTGACGCTGGAGCACGTGACGCTCGAGCGGCAGGGGACGGCCGGGCTCCGCTACGACGAGAACGTGGTCGCGGTGCGCGACCTGGTCTCCCGGAACGCCTGTCCGGCCGCGGTGGGAAGCGGGGCCCCGTCGCTCCTCGTCCTTCTCGACTCGCGGCTGACCGAGGGGTCGCCGGAGGCCGACGCCCTCGTCGTCACGGGCGGCGCGATCGTCATGCGGAATGTGCTGACAGAGGGGTACGGCGCCTCGGCACGACTCCGGGGCGACCGCCTCCCGGTGGGGCGGGTCGCCGAGGCATTCGCGGGTATCCCGCGGCGCTCCGGAGCGGCGATCCTGCGGGCGCCGTCACTGCCGGTGGAGGAGCCTCCGGATCTTCCGTCGGACGACCCCGCGTCCTGGGAGCGAGTCGGCGGCACGGGAGCCGCCGCGATCCAGAAGGCCATCGACGCGGGCAAACCGGTCGTCTACCTGCCGTTCGGGCAGTACTGGATCGACCGTCCTGTCCGCGTCCGCGGAACGGTGCGCCGGATCGTCGGGATGAACAGCCTGATCCATTTGCAGCCGGCGCTGGGAGACCAGCCGGTCTTCCGGTTCGAGAGTCCGCAGAAGACCGTGGTTCTCGAGCACCTGATGGGGAGCGGCTGGCTCGAGGACGCGTCGCCGGGAGCCTTGGTCCTGCGTCACGTCTATGGGTTCGCCTACCGGAACACGAAGGGGTGCGGACCGCTCTTCGCCGAGGACGCCCCCGGAGGCCCCTGGAACCTGGACCACCCGCAGAAGGCCTGGCTCCGCTCCTGCACCGTGCATGGGGAGGACGTCGCGTTCCGCAACGCGGGCGGGGCCCTGTGGATCCTGGGCTACAGGACGGGCGGCCCCTTGTCGGTCGCCGAGACGACAGGGGGAGGGGAGACCGAGGCCTTGGGCGGCGTCATCTATCCCTCGACGCGCGTTCCCCCGGATCGTCCGATGTTCCGGTGCGCCGATTCCCGGCAGCTCGTCGCGGTCGCGCCCCGATCCTATATCCCGAACGGGGTCCATCGCCTCCTCGTCGCGGAGACGCGGGGGGAGACGCTGCATGAGACCGAGACGCCTCCGGGACCCGCCGTGCACGCCACGGCAGAGCCGGACGCGCCCGGGCCGTCCCGAAGGCCCGAGCCTTCGGCTGCGGCCCTGGCGGCATGGGACGCGCGACTCCTGTCCCGCGTGCGCGAGGCGGTCGACGCAGGTATGCGGCCCCGCTTCGCGTGCAGCCTGATCGGTCGCGACGCGGAGATCGCGTCCGTGGACGGTCAGGGAAGCCTGCAGGTGCGCGCTGGCGACGCGTCGGCCACGGTGCCGTGGGCGTCCCTCACCGCCGAGGACCGGCGGCGTCTCTCCCTGGCCGTCCTGCGGGACGGCGACCCCGGCGGCCACGCCCTGGCGGCCTTCTACCACCTGGCCGTCGGGATGAAGGAAAAGGCCGAGGCGCACCTCCGGCGGGCCGGCGACGCGGCGGAGAAGGTGCGGGCGTCGTTCCGGTAACTCGGGTGGTGTGGTCGTAGCGCCGGCTCCCCGCCGGCCCCGAAGGCTGCGCCTTGGAAGCGCCATTCGTTGCCGTTCCTGTTATTCGCTACTCGGTCAATATCGACATATTTCTTTTCATGAGCCTGATCGGTACGCCACAAGGATCGTAAAGATCGATCACCACGTCGTTGCCATTGTCCTTTCGCACGTGGCCTGACTGGACAGCGCCACCATAGATCAGCCGTTTGGCCAGACGCTCGGGCTGTTCTGTGCTGAAGGCGATGTGGATTACATCATGCGACCACAGGGCCGCCGTTTTCTGGTCGGGGGTGTTGAATGCAAAATGTTCGAACCGAATGTTGCTCTTGACCGGCTTCGAGAAGAACGGGTTTACCCGGTAGAGGAGTTGCAAGGCGAACCCATTGGGATCGCGTACATTCACGACGTAATCGCCTATCTTGTTGGTGTAAAGCTCCCCGTCCTGCTTCCCCCCGTTTTCAAGCATTCGCTCGGACACCTTTCTGATCGATTGTTGCCCTTCAAACGCCAGATGAAATGCGTCTATATCCACATCGGAGTAGGTGTTTTTGAGGCCGGGGATCGCACTCAACTCCAGCATGAAGTTGCGGTCTTTGTCCGCCACGTAGACTCGGTCCTTGATCCCGGAAGGGATAATCTCGAGACCCACATGATCGACATACCAGTGGGCCGTTCGTTCTCTGTCAGCCACGTTGATACGCAGGTGTTCGAATCGG
>CAYUME010000710.1:1908-3161 GCA_964445475.1 uncultured Planctomycetia bacterium | reverse complement strand
ATGCTCACACCTTCGCCTCCTCGCCGAAGAGGGCGGCCGCGGCCTTCTCACCGGCGCCCGGCTGCAGCTGCCAGTGGATCTGGGAGATCCGGTTGAAGGGAAAGAGAACGACGTGGGCCAGCTTGGTGAACGGCACGGCGAGGAAAAGGGCCTCCGCGCTCAGGACGTGAACGAGCATCATGGCGTTCCAGGGAAGGGGGTTCGCCGCGGGATGGGCAGCCAGGCCGCCGGAGGCGAAGGGCAGGAAGACAAGGAGAAGGACGACGTAGTCGCTCCTGCGGCTCAGCGCCCGCGCCCGGGGCACCAGCAGGCGGTGGGCGAAAAGGATGGGGACACAGACGAGAACCACCCCCGTAAGCACGTCCGCCGCCCCTCGCCCCAGGGCAGGCAGGTCCAGACCCGAGAACCGCTCCCAGAGCACGATGTGATCGGCAAGGAACAGCGGCACGAGGATCGCGCCGGCATGGAAGGCGAAGGAGGCGAGGGAGAACAGGACGGTTCCCGGGACAAGATGGCGGACGGGAAAGGCCCAGCTCAAGGTGTCGGCGGCGACGACCTTCCACCGGACCCGCCGGAGGGTCCTTCCCTTCGCGACCAGCAGGGCGACCTGCAGGAGCACATGCCGCGCCAACCCCAGCACCATGACGAGAAAGGCGAAGGTGAACAGGGGACCCCGAGCCGTATCGAGCCACGCGTCCATGTCTCCTCCGTGCGATCGGTCCGTGACCTCGTGCGGCGGCCTACTGGGCGAGGGGCCCCTTCCCGGCCGCCCGGCGCTCCCGCGCCGTCATCCCGCCGGGGATCTCGATGGCCTGCAGGATCAGGTCGTGCAGCCCCATCACGCGGCACGGAATCTTGTGATAGGCGACAAGCTCCTTGAGCTGTTTCTTGCAGTTCGCGCAGGGGGAGATCACGATCTCCGCTCCCGTTTGGCGGATCTGGTCGGCCTTGACCTTCCCCGAGACGTTCATCCTGAAATCGTGGATTTCGTCGAGGGAAACGAGCCCGCCGCCCCCCCCGCAGCAATAGTTGTTCCGGCCGCCTGGTTCCATCTCGACGAGGTTCCGCGCAAACGACCGCAGGAGCTTCCGGGGCTGGTCGACGAGCCACCCGGATCGCGCCAGGTTGCACGGATCGTGGTACGTGATTTTCTCCGTGATCACGTCGGGGGCCAGACGGATCCGCCCCGACTCCTGGCGGTCCAGGGTATACTCGATGACGTTGAAGACGGGAGGGGCGTCCTTTTTTCCGAA
>CAYUME010000710.1:1588-1898 GCA_964445475.1 uncultured Planctomycetia bacterium | reverse complement strand
CCGGGTCCTGGATGCCGCGGCAGCACAGAAACAGGGCGTCCTTTTTTCCGAAGACCGGAACGAAGTCCCTGGCCGTTCGGGAGGCATGGCCGCATTCGCCGATGAGGATCTTCTCTCCCCGCAGCCTCCGGGTCTCCGAGATCAGCCGACGGACGATCCGTTCGAGGTGCCAGTCGCTGTAGAAGAGGCCGTAATTGATCCCGTCGTAGTTTCCCCCCCCGATGGTCCAGCGGTCCCAATAGCCGGCCGCCCAGAGGACCGCCGCCGTTCCCAGGAGGGTGTCCGGCTCCATCAGGTAGTCGCTCACCGC
>CAYUME010000710.1:0-1578 GCA_964445475.1 uncultured Planctomycetia bacterium | reverse complement strand
AAAAAACGTATTCCCGGTCCATCCGATCCACCGGGAACTCGACGTGGATTCCCAGGAGATCCTGGAGCTCTCCGGCAAGGAACCCCAGGGTGTCCAGGAGAGCGGGCTTTGGCACCTTCGAGGTGTTCCCGGTCTGTCCCTCCAGCTGTTCCCGCACGCTGACCTGGAGGGCTTTCGGCGCGATGCGGGCCATGCTCAGGATGTACCGGCCCAGCCGGGTGAGGAGGCCGTGATCGATCCCCAGGGGGCATTCGAGTGAGCAGCGTCGGCAGGCCGTGCATCGCCAGAAGGCTTCTGCCAGCTCGTCCACGAGGGCTTCCGTGAGATCGAAGCTCCGTCCAAGGTGTTCCGACACCCAGCCCCCGAACGTGAAATACCGCTTGTAGATATCGAGGAGAATGTTGCTGCGATAGCAGGGGATGTCGCGGGGATCCCCGCTGACCTGGTAGGTCGGGCACGTCACGACGCACCGGCTGCACTTCGCGGTCGAGGACGCGTACGCATCCAGCAGGGGCCGGTAATCGCTGAACTCGAGGATGGCGGCGAACGCCTCGAGGAACTGCCGGACGCGATCCTCCGAGAGGGGACGGTCCAGGTGGAAGGCAAACGGCGACTGACGGGACGCCGGAACGGCTTTGGCGGGCGCGGTCTTCGCGTCCATGCAGGGCCTCTCCTTTGGGAACCCGGGCTCACGTGCAGCCGGATGGCTTGGGCAGGCCGGCCAGCCTGGCCAGCATGCCGAACAGCGCCTGAAGCTCCCGGTACGAGAGCCCGCTTTCCCGGGAGACGTGGGTGAGCATCGGCGTCACCTTGTGTCTTGCGTGGAAGTCCCGGATGAGCCGGATCACCTTCAGGTGATCGTCGCCGAGCTCAAGGCCCTCCTGTTCGGCCATGCGCCGGGCCACCGGGGAGGCTTTAACCACACCGGGGAAGCCGGCTGTATCTGAAGCCGGGGCGGGACCCACCGGGCTGAAGCCCGGTGTCTGTAGTGCCGGGGCAGCTGGCGCAGCAGGGGCAGCTTCGTCCGCAGCGCTGCCAGCCTCGCCCAGCAAAGCTTTCAGGTCGAAGGCTTCGCCGGCCGCCCCGATCACGGCGATCGGTTCGCCGACCGGCAGCACGGCGCCTTCTTTGACCAGGTGCTTGTGGACCACGCCGCTGAAGGCCGATTCGACTTCCACGGTGGCCTTATCGGTCTCGATCTCGGCCAAGACGTTGCCGCGCTCGACCGGGCCGCCTTCGGCGATCACCCAGCGCACCAGCACGCCTTCGGCCATATCAAAGCCCAGCTTGGGCATGGTTACGACTTCGGCCATTAGAGCACCTCCTTGACCGCCTTGATTACATCCGCCACCTGCGGCAGGGCCGCCTGCTCGAGGGCCGCGTTATAGGGCAGGGGCACTTCCTTTTGGGCTACCCGAATAATGGGCGCATCGACGTAATCGAAGGCTTCTTCGTAAATGCGGGCCGAGATCTCGGAGCCGACGCCAAACGAGCGCCAGCCTTCTTCGACGATCACTGCCCGGTTGGTCTTCTTGAACGACTCGAGTACCGGTTCCATGTCCAGCGGGCGCAGGGTGC
>CAYUME010000709.1:0-3169 GCA_964445475.1 uncultured Planctomycetia bacterium | reverse complement strand
GGGCGCCGCGCTGGCGCGCGGAGGAGGCCGACTCCAGGACCAGCGCCGCCGCCCCCTCCCCGAGGCTCAACCCCGCCCGCGCCGCGTCGAACGGCCGGCACCCGGCGGGGTCCAGGAGCAGCAGGGAGCCGAACCCGTTCAGCGTCAACCCGCAGAGGACGTCCGCGCCTGCCGCAAACACGACATCCGCCTCGCCGGCCTCGATCAGGTCCCCCGCCGCGGCGATCGCCATGGCGCCGGAGGAGCAGGCCGTGGAAATCACCAGGCACGGCCCGAGGAGCCCGAACGATTCCGCGCAGAGGTCGATCGAGCAGGCCATCTCGTGGTGTCGGACCTGCCCGGGACGCAGCGCGCCCTCGCGAACCAGGCCGTCGAGAACCCCTTCGCTCTCGGGCAGGCCGCCCACGGTCGCCCCGAGGACGAAGCCGGCCCCGGCCCGGAGCGCCGCCGGGGCGTCCGCCAGGCGGGCCGCCGAGAGGGCCTCGCGCACGGCGAGGAAGACCATGCGGTCGGCACGCGACGCGTCCACAGGGGCGCCGAGCGCGACCAGGTCGTCGCGCACCTGGCCGACGGGGAAATGGCCGCAGCGCGGGGACGCAAAGAGGGTCAGCGCCCCCAGTCCGGTGGCGCCCGCCTGCATGGACCGCCAGGCCGCGTCCACGCCGCAGCCCAGCGCGGAGACCAGCCCCATCCCCGTCACCACGACCGATGGATCGCGCATGCAGTCCCCGAGGGAGGCCCGCCGGAAGGCCGGGGAAGGGGAAGGGAACCGTGCCGGATCCGGGGAGCCGCCCACGCGACACCCTCCGGACGGCCGCTCAGGCGGTCGCGCCGTCCGGACACGTCCGGTTCTTGAGAACGAACTCCGCGAGGGCGCGGGCCGACGCCCAGATCTCCCGCTGGAAGGACTTGATCACGATCCCGTAGTCCCGTTCCAGCATGACCACCAGTTCGAGGGCGTCGATGGAGTCCAGCCCCAGGCCGGCCCCGAACAGGGGCTGGTCGCTGTCGATCTGCTCCGGATCGACCCCCTCCAGCTTGAGGGTGGCGACGATCTTCCGCTTGAGCTCGAGGATCAGGTCGTCCATGGCGCTTGCGCCGGCTCCTCCGGTATCACGACGACCCGCTCAACGGGCCGGGGGGGCACCGCACAGGGACTCGACGATCGCGGGAACGTCGCCGTCCGCGGGCGTCACGCGCCGCAGGACCGGACGACCCCGGTCGGCGGCCGTCCCCGGCCGCTCCAGGTACAGGGCGCCGGCGAACGCGCCGGCGCTCCCCATCCCCGCCGGCGCCCCGACGACGGCGGCGCCGGCGTCGACCGCCCGGGCGAAGACGCAGACGACCCCGCCGGCCTCGCCACGCTCCAGCCACTCGACCGACTCCCGAAGCAGGCGACCGGAATCGGCGGCGGACAGCATAAGACAGAGATTCGGGCCTTTCAAGCCATACCGGATGCAGATCTCGCCGATCGAGGCGCTGGGAAGGGTGTACGTGAAGAGCGCCGGGGCGGGCCCGCCGGGGCTGCCCCGCGTCCGCCAGACCTCCACGTCGACGCTCAACGACCCCTCCGGGGTGCCGAGGCAGACCCCCACCGATTCCCGTTCCCCCGGCGTCCGGCCCGCGAAGTCGACGCCCATCATCTCCGCGGCCGCGACCCCCAGCTTGCTGAGCGGGTCCATCCGGCCGAAGCGCGGACACGGGGTCGCGAAGAGCGAGGACCACGTGAAGGCGGGCGGGTTGCCGGTGCCGGCGGCCGGCCACAGGCGCGGGGGCGCCCGGTGGCTCCCGGTCCCCCACGCCGCCACGCAGCCCGCCGCCGTGATCACGACCGCGTCCGCTACCATGCCGCCCTTTCCGCAATCCGCCCAACCGGGCGGCGAAAACGAGAAACCGGAAACTAGATCCCGATCACCAGCGCGCCGTTGATTCCGCCGAAACCCGTGTTGGCCTTGAGGACGTGCGTGACGCCCGCGCGCCGGAGCGGCTCCCGGAGAAGGCCGGGGGGACAGGCCGCGTCCGGCTCCCGCAGCCGCGGCGTCCCCGGCAGCACGCCGGTCCCGAGCGCGACCAGGCAGACCAGGGTCTCGACGACCCCGGCCGCGCCGAGGGTGTGCCCGAAGATCCCCTTCGAGGCGCTCCACGGGGGGCAGGCCGCGCCGAAGACCGCCCGGAGGGCGGCCGACTCCATGGCGTCGTTGTAGGGCGTGCCCGTGCCGTGGGCGTGGATGTACCCGATCTCCGCCGGTCCGGCACCGGCGCAGGCCAGCGCGCGCCGAACGGCCAGGGCGAGGCCCGACCCGTCGCGCGAGGGGGCGGTCAGGTGGGTGGCGTCGTTGGCCGTCCCCCAGCCCCGGATCGCGCCGCGCCGGCCCGTCACCCGGTCGCCCCGCGCCAGGACCAGAGCGGCTCCCGCCTCGCCGGCGGTCAGCCCCTGCCGATCCCGGTCGAAGGGCCGGCAGCCTTCCGGATCGAGTGACTTCAGGCTGCTGAACCCGGCCATCACGAAGTCGGAGAGGCAGTCGACCGCGACGACGAGCACCGCGTCCGACTCCCCGCGCAGGATCATCCGGGCCGCCTGCTGGATCGCGACGAGGCCCGAGACGCACGCCACGGAGACGCACGCGACCGGCCCCCCCGCGCCGTGGCGCCCCGCCAGGTCCGCCGCGAGGAGCCGCGGGGAAAGATGGCGACGCGCCTCGTCCGAGCAGGCCCGGCCGTCCACGGCGGCCTCGAGGCCGGCGAGGTTGGCCTGGGTGGTGGACAGGACGAGACCGGTGCGCGCGGGATCGACGGGCGCCAGACGCGCGGCGGCGTCGCGCCGCGCCTCGTCCAGGGCCGCGTCCGCGAGCCGGAAGGCCGGGTCGTCGTCGGGACCGCGCCGGCCCCCCGCCTCCCAGGCGGCGGGCGGGCCGGCCCCGACGCCGGCCGTCTGGACTCGGCCGCCGGCGAATCGCGCGTCCCGTCGCAGGCATCCGTCGTTGGCGGCCACGGCGGCGGCGAGCGCCCCCAGACCGCAGCCCGCCGCGGTCACCGCGCCGCAGCCCGCGACCGCTACCGCGACGCGGGGATCCGGGGTGGCTTCCACGAGGGCTCCCATCGTTTCAACCGCTCGACCAGGAAAGGCGGCGGAGTCAGCTGGAGATTCCCGCTCAGGTCGGTGAAGACC
>CAYUME010000708.1:0-3169 GCA_964445475.1 uncultured Planctomycetia bacterium | reverse complement strand
CCTGCGGGACGGAGAGATCGTGGACCTGAAGGAACCAAGCACGGAGACACGGAGAACACGGAGACGACACGGAGGAGGCGGGTCTTGATGATGCCTCCTGCCTCCTAAAGCGCGAGGGCGTTGCGGCCTGGCCTGTTCCCTGCTCAATTCGGCTCTCCTCCGTGCCTTCTCCGTGACCTCGGTGTCTCCGTGTTTCGTTCCGTTTCGTCGTCCCGCCACGAAGGGAAACGGAGCCTCATGCGCCTGGCCACCTTGAGACGGGAATTACGGCGGCACGCCAGCCGCCGGAAGGCGGCGATCCTCCAGCGCTTCTTCAAGACCGGTCCGGGGGAGTACGGGGAGGGGGACCGGTTCCTCGGGGTCGTGGTGCCGGACATCCGGGCTGTCGCGCGCCGCTTCCGCGGGGTGGAGATCCCGCAGCTCGCGCCGCTCCTCCGGTCGCCGTGGCACGAGGAGCGGCTGCTGGGCCTCCTGATGCTGGTCGACCGGTACCAGCGGGGGGACGACCGCGGGAAGGCGCGCGCCTACCGCTGCTACCTCGCCCACCTTCCGTCCATCAACAACTGGGACCTCGTCGACCTCACCGCGCCGAACATCGTCGGGGCTCACCTGGCGGGCCGGAGCCCGGCCCCGCTCCACGCGTGGGCCCGCTCGCGGAACCTCTGGGAACGACGGATCGCCCTCCTCGCGACATTCCACTCCATCCGGCGGGGGCGATTCGAGGAGACGCTCCGGCTGGCGCGGAGGCTGCTCGGCGACCCGGAGGACCTGATCCACAAGGCAGCGGGGTGGATGCTGCGGGAGGTGGGGAAGCGGGACGTCCGGACGCTCGAGGCGTTCCTCCGGCGCCACGCGCGGCGGATGCCGCGGACGATGCTGCGGTACGCGATCGAGCGGCTGCCGGAACGGAAGCGGCGGGGCTACCTGCGGATGCCGCCGTGACGCGCTGTCTGATCCTACGTCGGAGCATTCCCGCCACGGCGTCGGAGATCCCCTTCTCTCGCAGGAGCGCTCGTTCAAGCGCGGTGTAGCTCCTTCCGAACGCTGTCAGCCAGCATTACTTTCATGAGAGACTGGTAGGGGATCCCTTTCTTGCCGGCCAGCACCTTCAGCTCGGCCAGGAGCGCCTCGGAGAGACGGATGGAGATGGTCCGCAGGGACGGCTTGAGCTGGGGAAAGATCGCCGGCCGGGCGAGATCCAGGTCGAAATGGTCGGCCGAGTCATGCGTCTTCCAGTAGTCGCGCTCCTCGCGCTCCGCGGCGAAGCGGGGCACCGGTTTCAGTTTACGCTTCATGGTAGCGCCTCCTTTCCGGGCCGGTCATGTCCCGAGCCGAGATGACGCGGATGAGTTCGCCGCGGGGGGTGAAGACCAGGAATAGCCTTCGCCCGGCATCGGTCCGACCCAGCACGTAATATCGCTCTTCCGATTTCGAGTGGCCCCGGTCATAATGGACCAGGAGGGGCCGATTGAAGAACACCTGCTCGCACTCCTCCGGGGCGACGCCGTGTTTGTCCCGGCTTTTTTCGCGATTGCCTTCGTCCCAGTTGAAACCGGCGAAACGGGAAAGGTCGATCACCCGGTGCCTCCCGACGCGTCCGAAAGTATATAATCAGTATATACGCTCGCCTGCGCGGCGTCAAGGGGGACGGCGATGCGGCTCGTGCTGCTGCCCGGTCTCGGGGCGGACGACCGGATGTTCGCGGGGCTTCGCTGTTCGGGCCTGGAGCTCGTCACGCCCACCTTGCCCGAGCCCGGTGTGCGGCAGACGCTGGCCTCGTATGCCCGGACGTTGGCGGATCGGCAGCGGATCGGGCCGGCGGACGCGGTGGGCGGGGCGTCGTTCGGCGGGTTCGTCGCCGCGGAGATCGCGGCCCAGCGGCGCGTCGCGGCCCTGGTCCTGATCGGGAGCGCCCTCTCGCCGCGCGAGGTCCCCCCGTACTATGCCGTCATGGAACGGTTGTCGCGGATGCTGCCGGACGGATTTTTCGCCAGCGCCCCCCGCAACCATCCCCTGATCCTGGCGAAATTCGGCCGGCTCTCCCCCGCCCAGCGGGCCCTCTTCCTGGACATGGCGGCAAAGACCTCGCCCGCCCTGCTGCGCCGCGGGCTGCGGATGATCTTCGGGTGGGACGGGGTCCGGCAGGGCGACCTGACCTGTCCCGTCCACCGGATCCACGGCCGGCTCGACCGGCTGATCCGGGCGCCGTCGGCGCGGGAGGCGGCGCTCGTGGCGGGGGGCGGCCATCTGATTGCGATGACGCACCCGGAGGCGGTGGGGCGGCTCATCGAATCGAGACTGCAGGCAGAATGAGCCGCTCACGGCCGCAGGGCCGTCGGCGCCTCCTCCTCGTCCATCTTGAACTCCCAGACGTCGCTCTCGGTCTCCGAGCCGTCCGTTGCCTCCCGGTGGAAGGGCACCGTCCAGAAGTAGATGGTGTGCTCCTCGTCGTTGTCCTCCTTCGACCGCATGGTGAGGACGACGTCCGGGCGGCAGCCCTCCATGTCGAAATCGTGGGAGACGATCCGGGAGCCGGGCTTGAGCTTTTCCAATTGGGGGATCAGGCGGACGTTGAGCGTCGGGAGCAGGTAGAGGAAGACGACGTTCGCGCCGGAAAGGTCAAGCGTGAAGATGTCCTTCTGCTCGATGCGGGCGAGGCGCTCGACGCCGTTCTTCCGGACGTTCTCCCGCGACTCCCGGATCCGATCGGGGTCGATGTCGAATCCGGTCGCCCGGCAGCCGTACTGCTTCGCCGCGGTCACGACGACGCGGCCGTCCCCGCAGCCGAGGTCGAAGACCACGTCGTCCTTCCGCACCTTCGCCAGGTGGAGCATCATGTCGACAACGTCCTGGGGCGTCGGGACGTAGATGACGTCCGGCTCCTTTTCCGGCTCGGTGGGCGCCCCCTCGGGAAGGGGGGCCGACGAGCACGCGCACACGCCCGCGAACGCCAGCAGCGCCGCGACGGCCCGCACGCGCAGGGTGGACATGGAGAGGCCTCCTGGAAGGGGACGGGTGACTATATCCCGGGCGGAGATTTCTATACATTAAAATCGAGTATTTGGGGTACCACGCATCTCCAGCGGCGGCGGGGAAGGGCCGACAAGAACGCCACGGGGGTCGCCAGGAAGGAATCGCCCGTCTCCAATCAGGCCCCCCGCATGCCCCC
>CAYUME010000707.1:0-3170 GCA_964445475.1 uncultured Planctomycetia bacterium | reverse complement strand
GATCCTCTTCGGCGGGAGGTCCACCCCGCCGACCGCCGACCCGCCGACCCGGCGGGCCGACGCGCCCCCCCCGTCCCGCCGGGCACCCGACACCCCGCCGCCGTCGCCGGTCGGGGAGGCCGCAGAGCGCAAGACGCTCATCGCCGACATCGCCGCGCTCGAGAAGGAGGCGCGCGCGAAGATCGACGCGGCGGCCTTCGGGCAGGCGCTGGACACCCTCGCGTCCGCGCGGACCCGGCGCCGCGACCCGGAGTGGGAGACGGTCGTCGAGCGCCTGGAGAAGGAGATCCGGAAGAGCGTGGAGGAGAAGTACCGGCCGCTCGAAGCCCAGGCGGTGGAGGCGAAGCGCCAGGGAGCCTCCGTCCGGGGATACCGGGAGACGGTCGCCCGGTGGGGGATCCCGGCTCAGGTCGAGGCGCTCGAGAAGGCCCTTCAGGCGGTCCCGGCCCCCGTCCCCGCCGCGGGCCTCTGCCTCCGCCTCCGGTTCGACGAGACGTCCGGAACGGAGGTCGCCGACGCCGCCGGCGGGCCCTCCGGGCGCATCCGCGGCGAGGCAAAATGGGAGCCGGGCCGGTCCGGCAACGCGCTCCGGCTCAACGGCTACGACACCTACCTTCTCTTCGACGACCGTCCCGAGCTCAACCCGGAGCAAGGCCTGACGATCGCGGCCTGGATCCGGGCGAACGACTGGCTCGGCAACTACCGGATCTGCCAGAAAGGCGCCTCCGACAACCAGTACCGCCTCACCCGCGAGAAGGAGGGGATGCTCTTCGACATCCGGGACGTGGGGAAGGTGGCCACCCCCCTGCCCGACGACGGATGGCACCATCTCACGGCGACGTACGACGGCAAGCTTCTCAAGCTCTACTGGGACGGGATGTGCACGGCGCAGACCCCGGCGTCGGGCCGGATCCCGCGAACGCCCGACCCGCTCTGCATCGGCACCAAGCGCGAGGGGGCCCCGCCGGGCGATTATTTCCCGGGCCTGCTGGACGAGCTGCTGATCTACGGCCGCGCCCTGACGGACGCGGAGGTCGCAGCGTTGGCCGCCCGCGAGTGACGTTTCCAACTGCACCCACAGCCCCACCCCTCGCCTCAGAGCCGGCTCCCCTTGCCTCCCCCCGGCAATCCCGGATTCCCCCGACGCCGAATCCGAGATTCAATTCTTCTCAATCCAATTGCATAACATATGGGCTTGTTGTATATTGGAGGCGTGGGGGATGCGCCATGAATACGCCGGTCGACCCCTGCTATCGGTGCCGCGAGGCGCTGGCGCCGGAAGACTACGCCGCCGGCAGGGCCTTCCGCGTCGGATCCCTTAGTTCATGCGGGAATTGCGTCGACTTCCTCCTCTCCAAGCTCACGAAGGACCAGCGCCGCGCGCTCATCCGGAAGAATCCGCTGCTGGCCAATCCGCAACCGCCGACGCCGCGCCGGGTCCACGCCGCGCAACCCCGGCGCGCCTCCCCGCTGAACGGCCTTTCCCCGGAAACCGAGGCGGCGGCCGAGGCACAGGCCGCCCTGACACCGCCCGAGGCGCTTCCGGTCCAGGGCCGGGGGCACTCCACCACGGGCATCGTGCGCCTCGTCGGGCAGGCCGCCACGCCCGGCTCGTCGCGAAACGGGATCGTGATCGGTGCCATCGCGACGGCGGCCGTCATCGTCACGGGGTTGATCGGATTTTTCCTCATCGGCCAGACCACGCCCCCCCGCGACACCGCGGCAACGCCCCCGCCGTCCCGGCCGGCCGCTTCGCCGCCCCCCTCCGCATCCGTCCCGGCCGCCGACAGGAAGACGGACCCCGTCTCGACAATCGAGACCGACGTGACCCGCCTGAATGACGACGTGAAAGCCCTGGTCACACAGGGCGATATCGCCAAGGCTTTGTCGGCCGTGCAGGCGGCCGCCGGGCGCCACGACACCTTCGCCTGGACGGTGGCCGTGCAGAAGTCCCGCCGGGAGGTGGAGGCGGCGGCGGAAACGGCCTACCCGGCGCTGCGCGAGCGGGCCCGGCGGGCCCTGCTCCGCGGGAACGACGCCGAGGTCGCGCGGATCCGGGCCGAAATCGAAAGCTGGTCGATGTCCCGCCATGCCGCCGATTTGCGGGAGGCCCTCGCGGAATCCCACCGGGATCTCGTGGGCTGGTGGAGGCTGGACGAGCGCGAGGGGTCGACGGCCCGCGATGCGTCGGGGCTGGGGCACCACGGCCGCCTGGTCGGCAATCCAGCATGGCAGCCCTCGGGCGGTCGGATCGAGGGAGGCCTCCGCTTCAACGGCTCCGACGGCAGCGACGACTACGTGGAGCTGCCCCTTACGCCGACGCTCGACGGCGTCCACCGGACGGCATTCACCCTCGCCGCCTGGGTTTGCCCGGCGACCGTTCCGCCCGGGCGGGACGCCGAGAACAACGCCTATTACGGGATCCTGATCCGCCCAGGGCTGCACGTCGGCCTCTCCTACCTCTCAAGCGCTGCGTACGCCATGAGCCTCTGGATCGACAAGAACAGCCAAGTCACGGATCTCGTTTACGACACCCCCCCCAGCCCGCCGAAGCGATGGCGGCACGTGGCGGCGACCGTGCACATGGCGACGGGACGGGCCGCGCTTTATGTGGACGGACGGCCGGTGCGCTCCCGGGACTTCCGCGCGGGGGCCGGGCCCCTCGATTTCGGAAAGAAGCCGTGGACCATCGGAATCGCGGCGCCCGGCGCGACCGAGTGGCGCTGGGCCATGGACGGCACGATCGACGACGTCCGCATCTACGGCCGTGCGCTTGCCGAGGACGAGGTCCTCGCGCTCTTCGAGGCCGGGCTGGAGTAAGCCTGCGACGCCCGGCCTTCGCTTCGGGCCTCCATTCTCGATTCCCTATTCCGATCGACTTGGTATAATCGCACGGTCGGCCGGGACCCGGCGAGGCGGGGGATCCATATGGGTTTCGAGCTCGTCTACTGCTACAACTGCCAGAAGCGTCTGACGGAAGACGACTTCAAGGAGGGCCAGGCCCTCCGCGTCGGCATCCACACCACCTGCCTGGCCTGCTCCGACGGACTCCTCAAGCAGCTCACGCCCGAACAGCAGAAGACGGTCTTGATCCAGAGCCGGATCACGGTTTCGACCAAGAAGGAATCCACGCGGGTGGAGAAGGCCCCCCCGGTGCGGCCCGCGACCGT
>CAYUME010000706.1:0-3174 GCA_964445475.1 uncultured Planctomycetia bacterium | reverse complement strand
CCACCCCCGAAATCGCACGATGGATACCCGCCGCTGGAAAATCGCCGTGGAGATTCCACCCTGGGGGGGGCCGCTACCGTGACACGCACCCGGGGAAGGTGCCCTTGGCGGATCTCCTACCGCGCGAGCCGCGGATACCGGTAGTACGTCTCGAGGATGAGCGTGGCGGAGGCGGTGGCGTAGAGGCGGCCGCCGAAGCCGCTCCAGCGGTCGATCGGCCCCCACGAGCCGGCGTGCGGGCCCGACCGCTCCTGCGCGGCCAGCAGCGCCGGCTTCATCGCCGCATTCCAGCGCTCCCAGGCCGCGCCGCCCCGCTGGAAGAGGGCGAGCGAGGTGAAATACCAGCCGTAGAAGTCGTTTTGCATCTCCGCGCCGGGCCGCCCGATCTCCGCCGGCGGCGCCGCGGACAGCGCGGCCGCCTGCTTCTCCAGGCGCGGCGCGTCGGGGACCGGGGCGACCAGCAGGTGGGCGAACATCCCAACCGCCGTGAGCGCCGCCGGGCCGTTCGGGAACTGGCCCGGCTCGCGGTAGCCGACCCGCCCCGCGTCGTCCGTCACCGAGTCGAGCCACTCCATCGCCTGGCGCAGCGAGCTGGCCGCGGTCAGGAACCCCTTCGCGCGCCCCAGCTCGAGGGCCATCACCTGCCAGCCCGTCACCGAGGCGTCGCTCGAGCCGTCCCGCGGGGCGTAGCCCCAGCCGCCCGAGGCGTTCTGGGCGAACTGGGTGTAGCCGACGGCCGCCGCGGCCACGGGCTTCAGCGTTTCGTCGTCCGTCTGGCAGTAGGCCTCGAGCACGGCCAGCGTCCCGAGCGCGTGGTTGTACATCGCGTTCCCCGCGGGGGCGCCGATGCTGCCGTCCCGCCGCTGGTCGTCGACCAGGCGGCGCAGCGCCCGTCCCACCACCTCCCGGTACGGCCCGCCCCGGTGCGTGTGGCCCGACCCGAGAAAGGCGAGCGTCACGAGGCCCGTCACCCCCGTCCGGTACTCCGCCATCCCCTCGAAACGCGCGGGATCCCAGCTGCCGTCCGCCTCCTGGACCGACGCCAGCCAGCGGAGCG
The DNA here is from genome assembly GCA_964445475.1 of uncultured Planctomycetia bacterium. Classification (GTDB taxonomy): domain Bacteria; phylum Planctomycetota; class MHYJ01; order CAYUME01; family CAYUME01; genus CAYUME01. Next base: position 2,117 of record CAYUME010000706.1, on the reverse strand, counting down.
ACTGGTCCACGGCCTCCTCCGTCCCCGCGCCGCCGTGCTCCGCCAGCGCCTGGCGGCGCTTCCGCGCGTCGGCCCGCCCCTCGACGAAGGCGAGGATCCGATGGTCCTCGACCCGGACCAGGGCGGGGACGGACAGGCGGCCGGCGTCCTTCGGGACGTACCGGGCCGGCGGAGTCGGGGGACGCGTTGCCGGGACGGACGGCCGGTCCCGCGTCTCTTCCATCTCGAGCGGCGCCTCCTCGTGCCGGGTGACGACGCGCGCGAGCGACCGCCCGTCCTCCGGCCGCGTGGGGACCCACTGGATCGCGGGCGCCTCCGGGGCCGGCCGCCCCACGCTGACGATCACCGGCTGCAGGTCGCGGGGGGCCGGCGGCGCGTAGAAGAAGACGGTGCTGAGCGCGACGAGCAGGAGGACGTGCACGGCGAGCGAGACCGACCACGACGGTACGGGGGCGAGCAGGCGGCGGAGCACCTCGCGCCAGCCCGCCTCCGCGGTCCCGGCCGGGGCCGGGCGGAAGATCTCCGGATGGCGGGCCCGCGCAGCGAGCATCACGCGATGGACGAAGCCGGGGGCCGGCTCGACGCCCGGAAGGTCCGTGATGCGGCCCAGGAGCGCTTTCAGGCTGCGGGCCTCCTCGCGGCAGGCGGCGCAGCCGGCCAGGTGGGACTCCACCGCGGCGCGCTCGCCGTTGGCGAGCTCGCCCTTCACGTGGGCGACCAGGTCCAGGTCATCGCAGGCCATAATACATCCGATCTCAAGGCCCCTCAATGGCTTACAACTCGATCCCGCGGGGGAGGGGCACCCCCCGGATCCATGGGAAAATGAACGGATTTCGCGTCGAAAGGTTCATCTTTCTTCAGTTTCCTTCCCGGCCGGCCCGCCCGTGAAACGCTCCAGGTAGGCCCCGCGGACGGCGGCCACGTCCATCTCCTCAGCCGGCTTCGTCCGAAGGTCGACCCCCGTGATCCGGGCGTAGGCGTTGAGGGCGTAATAGTGGCGGCGGGTCACCTCTTCCAGGGGCATCCCGATCACCTTCCGCAGGAAGGGCTCGAACCGCCGGTCGCCCAGGGCGCCGACGATCACCAGCAGCCGCTCCCGCACCCACCAGGCGTCCTCGCCGAAGCGCCCGGTCCGATCCAGGAGAAAGGCGCGGTCGGCCTCGTCCGCGGGCCGCTCCGTCCACGCGGCGCCCCGGAACGCGGCGGCGAAGACCCCGCTGACGGCGTCGGGGCGGACGTAGTCCCGCTCGTGCTCGCTGCCGGGATAGCCCGCGTAGCCCTCGTCGAAGACGGCCCGCCCGTCCTGCTCGAGCCGGACGCGCACGTGGAAGTCGGCGGTGGAGCTCCAGACGCGGCGCCGGCCGCCCCGGATCTGCCCCCCGAAGACGTCGACCGCCTCCTCGGGCTCCTTCGGGACCAGCCGCACGGCGCAGGCCCGGAGGGCGACGGCGAAGAGGGCCCGGGCCGCGGCGGGATCGAGCGACGTCGTCTCCACCCTCACCGGGTAGAGCTCGGGCGGGTTCGGGGTCTGGTAGGGGCGCCGCCCGGGCTCGTAGGCGATCCGCCGCGCCAGCAGCGCGCCGCCCTCCCGGCACAGCCGGTAAAGCCGCAGCGTGAAGCCGTGCCCCGACCCGGTCTCCCAGACCGCGGAGAGGGTGTCGATGTCGGCGGCGGGCGCCTTGCCCTCCTCCCATGCGTTTCCCTCGAGCGCGTGGGGGCCGATGGCCTGCTCGAGGAAGACGCGCACGCACGACTCGCGGGCCTCCGCCAGCGCCGGGGGGATGCTGTCGCGGCCCAGCAGGTGCGTCAGCGCGGGCCACCCGATTCGCTGGAGCGCCTCCCGCGCGCGCGCGAGGCGCTCGGGGTCGCCCCCGGAGGCGATGGCGTCCGCGAGCGCCGGGACCGCGCGGCCGCCCAGGGCGACGAGCTGCGCCAGCGCCGCCTCGCGCACGGCCCAGTCCGCATGGGAGAGCTTCGCGAGAAGCGCGCCGGCCGTTTCCCCGGCGGGAACGGCGGCGGGAGCCCCGCCCTGCGCCGGCGTCTCCGCGGGGGACGGCGCGTCCGACGGGGACGGCGCCGCCGCCGCGTCGGGTCGCGCGCCCGCCAGGGCCGTTGCC
>CAYUME010000705.1:0-3175 GCA_964445475.1 uncultured Planctomycetia bacterium | reverse complement strand
TAGGCCCGGTCCGTGATCGACAGCGTCTCGCGCACGTTGTGGTCCGTCAGCAGGACCCCGATGTTCTGGCTCCGCAGCCGGACGATGATCTCCTGCAGCTCCGAGACGGTGATCGGGTCGATCCCGGAGAAGGGCTCGTCGAGCAGGAAGAGCGAGGGGTTGATGAGGAGCGAACGGGCGATCTCGAGCCGGCGGGCCTCCCCGCCGGAGAGCGTGTACCCCGCCTGGCGGGCCACCTTCGCCAGGCCGTACTCCTCGAGCAGGCGGCGCGCCCGCTCCCGCCCCTCCGCCCGCGGCAGGTCGACCATCTCCAGGATGGCCAGCAGGTTCTCCTCCACCGTCAGCCGCTGGAAGACCGACCGCTCCTGGGGGAGGAACCCCATCCCCCGGCGCGCCCGCAGGTACATCGGCAGGCGCGTGACGTCGTGCCCCTCCAGCAGGATCCGCCCGCTCGTCGGCTTGAGCAGCCCCATCGCCATCCGGAACGTCGTCGTCTTCCCCGCCCCGTTCGGGCCGAGCAGCCCGACGACCTCGCCCCGCTCCACGGCCAGGGAGACGCCGTTCACCACCGTCCGGTGGCCGAAGACGCGGACGAGCTTCTCGGTCTGGAAGAGGACCGGGCGCCCCGGGGCCCGCCCGGAGGCGGCCGCGGCGGGCAGCGTGCCCGAGGGGGACTCGGAGATCGGATCCGGCATCGCGCGGCCGCCCGAAAGGGAGGGCTCATTAAACAGGAGCCCCGGCGCCTGCTCAAGCCTTTTCTCCCCCCCGGCGGGATGATACACTCGCGCCATGCCGTTGAGCCCCGCCTTCCTCCGCACCCTGGAGTCCCTGAACCTGATGGCCCGCCGCGTCCTGACCCAGGACGAGCGCGGGGAACGGGAGGGGCTCCGCCGCGGCGCCTCCGTCGAGTTCGCCGACTACCGCCACTACGCCTCCGGCGACGAGCTCCGCTACGTCGACGGGAACGTCTACGCCCGCCACGGCGAGCTCTTCGTCAAGGAGTTCTCCGCCGAGGAGTCCGTCCACACCCTCCTCCTCCTCGACGGCAGCGCCTCGATGGCCTACGGGTCCCCCTCCAAGTTCGACGCCGCCCGCGAGCTGGCCGCCGCCCTGGCCTACATCGCGCTCTCCAACTTCGACAGCGCGGGGCTCTACCTCTTCACCGACGGCGTCCGGGAGATCGAGCGGCGCGTGCGGGGGAAGCGGTCGATCTTCGGCCTCCTGGAGGCGATCGACCGCCTCCGCCCGGAGGGCCGGACCGACCTGGCGCGGGCCTTCCAAGCCCCCCTCCCCCGCCTCAAGGGCCGGGCCCTCGCCTTCGTCCTCTCCGACGTCTTCGACCTCGACGGATTCGGCGCCGGCCTCCTCGCCCTCCAGGCCCAGCGCCTCCAGGTCTGCCTCCTCCACCTCGCCGCCCGCGAGGAGACCGAGCCGCAGGCGGGCGGACGGACCGAGCTGGTGGACCTCGAGTCGGGCGAGCTCCGCGAGATCCTCCTCACCCCCGCCGCCGTGCGCGCCTACCTCGACCGCTTCCACCGCCACGCCGACGAGGTCGAGCGATTCTGCACCTCCCGCGAGATCCGCTACGTGCGGCTCCGCGCCGACCTGCCGCTCGAGAAGAAGGTCATGGAGATCCTCCGCAAGGGCGGGATCCTCGAGCACCGGTGAGGGACCGGCACCCATGATGCGCCATCACGCCTTGATCGCTGTGGTCGGGGGCCTGTATGGCCTCGAGGCCCCCGCCTCCCCCGCCCCCCCACCCGGACGCCCGCATCCCGCAGCTGATCGCCGCCCTCGCCGACGACGACTTCGCCGCCCGCGAGGCCGCCTCGAAGGCCCTCGTCGAGGTCGGCGAACCGGCCCTCCCCGCCCTGCAGGAGGCCGCGAAGGCCGACAACCTCGAGATCCAGGCCCGCGCCCGCACCGCGATCCAGGCCATCCAGTCGGCCCTCGTCCAGCCCCAGGAGGTCCTCGACCGCCTCTACGGCGCCGGCGCCTTTGTCGAGGGCGGCGCCCTGACGCTCCGCGACGCCCTCAAACCCGTCGAACAGATGGGCCTGCGCATCCAGTACGGCGAGGGCGTCGACCCCGCCGAGCCCGTCACCCTCCAGAAGTACGGCCAGACGGCGCTCGAGCTGATCGACCACCTCGCGGAGGCGGGCCGGCTGGGATTCCAGATCGTGCCGGGCGGCGTGCGGGTCCTGCCCGTTGCCGGGCTGGACGCGATCCACCGGGATCTGGGGCGACGGCTTGAAACGGAACGGATGAGCCTGCAGGGGCAGGAGATGCCGCAGAACGAGATCCTCGCTGCGGTCTCCGCGAAGCTCGGCGCCCCGGTCGTCTTCTCCCCGTCCGCGCCCGCCGGATACCGTGCGGACCGGAAGACGACCCTGCACGTCAACGCCCTGGCACCCCGCACCCTCTTGCATATCGTCCTGCAGAGGAGGGAAAGGGCGCGAATCGAGCCGCGGTATGGCATGGTCGTGCTCTCGATACCGAACCCCTGATGGATCCATGAGCCCCAACCCGACCGTCGCAGAGCCGCCGCTGGTCCTCGCCCTCGACCTCGGCTCCTCCTCGGCCCGGGCGGCCCTCTTCGACCGCCTCGGCCGCGCGGTGGAGGGGGCGGAGGCGCGCGAGCCGCACGCACTGAGGACCGACGCCGAGGGCGCCGCCGAGGCTGACCCTGACGCCCTCCGGGAGGCCGTCTTCCGGTGCGTCGACGGCGCGCTGACCGGCGCCGGCCCCCTCGCCCCGCAGATCGCCGCCGTCGGCGCCAGCACCTTCGTCCACAACGTCCTCGGCGTCGACGCGGACGGCCGGGCGGTCACGCCGCTCTATGCCTACGCCGACGCCCGCGCCGGCGCGGACGCCTCGGCCCTGCGGCGGGAGCTGGACGAGAAGGCCGCGCACGACCGCACGGGATGCCGCTTCCACACGAGCTACCTCGCCGCGCGCCTCCGCTGGGCCGCCCGCGCCCGCCCCGATCTCGCCCGCCGCGTCGCGCGATGGGTCACGATCGGCGAGCACCTCGAGCGCGCGCTCTTCGGCGAGGCCGCCTGCACCTTTTCCGTCGCCTCGTGGTCGGGGATGCTCGACCGCCGGCGGCTGGCGTGGGACGGGCCGCTCCTCGCGGCCGCCGGCGTCGGCGCGGACCGCCTCTCGCGGCTGACCG
>CAYUME010000704.1:0-3185 GCA_964445475.1 uncultured Planctomycetia bacterium | reverse complement strand
GAACGTGTGCGGGTGGCGGCGGCCCTAGGATTCGGTCGCGTCGCCCTGCCGTCCGACGCGTCCTACCGCGTGCTGGTGCTCCCCGACGTGGAGACCATGACGCCGGGCCTGCTGAAGCGGATCGCCGGGCTGGCCCGGGCCGGCGCGACCGTCGTCGGACCGCCGCCGAAGAAGTCGCCCGGCCTGTCGGGGTATCCCGCGTGCGACGGCGAGGTGGCCGCGCTCGCCCGCGAGCTCTGGGGCGAGGGGGACGCCTCCCCGGAGGGACGCGCCGTCGGCGAGGGCCGCGTGATCCGCACGGGCGCAGCCGCAAGCGGCGGCGGCGCCGCGCTCCCGCCCGTCCGCCGGCTGGGGCCGGCGCGCTGGATCTGGCATCCGGAAGGGAACCCGGCCGCGGGCGCGCCGCCGGGCACGCGGCATTTCCGTCGCGAGGTGACCTTGGACGAGGCGAAGATCGCCTCGGCCCGGGTCTTCATCACGGCCGACAACCGCTTCCGACTCGCGGTCAACGGCAAGCCGGCCGCGGAGGGCGAGGACTTCCGGGTCGTGTTCGAAGCCGACGTCGCGGCGCTCCTGCGCCCGGGCCCGAACCGGATCGAGGTCGAGGCCGTCAACGGCGGCGACGCCCCCAACCCCGCGGGCCTCGTCGCCCTCCTCCGCGTCGCGTACGCCGACGGCCGCGCCGTCGACGTCCCCACCGACGGACGCTGGCAGGCGGCGACATCGCCGGATGCGGCGTGGACGGCCGCGAAGGACTTGGGCCCGGCGGACATGGCGCCGTGGGGCCCTCTCTTCGGAATCGTCCCCGCCGCCCCGTCGCTCTACCCCCCGTATGAGCAGACCGCCGCGCTGCTCGCGCGCCTCGGCCTGCCGCCCTAAGTCGAGAGCGTCGGCCCGTTGCGGTGGTCGCCACGTCGCGTCGGAGGCATGGTCATCTACTTCGTCGCCAACCGCGAGGCCCGCGCCGTCGAGGCGGCGTGCACATTCCGGGTCGCCGGCCGCCAGCCGGAGCTCTGGGACCCGTTGACCGGCGCCGTCCGCGACCTGCCGCGCTTCGAGGCGCGGGAGGGGCGCACGACCGTCCCGCTCCGCTTCGAGCCGCACCAGTCCTTCTTCGTCGTCTTCAGACGGCCGGCCGAGGCGCCGGCGGCGGCGAAGCCGAATAGCTCCGCCGTTGCGGACGTGACGGAGATTCGCGGGCCGTGGGAGGTGCGATTCGATCCGAAACTGGGCGGACCGGGCGCGGTGGCGTTCGACGCGCTGACCGACTGGACGAAGCGGCCCGAGGACGGCATCCGCCATTACGCGGGCGTTGCGACGTACCGGGCGCGCTTCGACCTCCCGCCGGGCGCGGACCGGAAGCCCGGGCTCCGGCTGTCGCTCGGCACGGTCCACGTCATGGCGCGTGTCCGGCTCAACGGGAAGGACCTCGGCACGGCGTGGTGCGCGCCGTGGGCCCTCGAGATCGGGGGCGCGGCAAAGGAAAAAGGCAACGAGCTGGAGATCGACGTCGCGAACCTCTGGCCGAACCGGCTGATCGGCGACCAGGCCCTGCCGCCGGAGAAGCGCGTGGCATGGACGACGTGGAATCCGTATAAGAAGGACTCGCCCTTGTTTCCCTCCGGCCTCCTCGGGCCGGTGACGGTGCAGGCGGCGGAGTGAGCGGACGGGACGCGTCCGCGTCTTGTTGCGAGGCGATCATGGGGCGGCTTGTCATCCAGGCGGTTCTGCTGCTCGGATGCGCGGGCGCGTCGGCGGAGACCCGCGCGGTCCCGGCCGCCGACAACCCGCGCTACCCGGACAAGCGGCCGTCGGCCGCCTACCGGATGGAGGCCCGCGACCAGGGGATCGTCCTTCGTTACGGCGACGGCCCGGGCCGCTGCGACCTGCTCGGCGCGCGCGACGTCTGGGTCTTTGAGTCGGGCGGGACCTACTACATGCACTACGACGGCGCGGGCCCGAAGGGCTGGCTCGCCTGCCTCGCCGTCAGCAACGACCTGACCCGGTGGGAGAAGAGGGGGCCGGTGCTCGATTTCGGCCCGCCCGGCTCGAAGGACTCCGCCTCGGCCTCCTACGGCGTGACCTGCTTCGACGGGACCTCCTGGCACATGTTCTACCTCGGCACGCCGAACACCTCGCCGGCGCCCGACCTCATCCCGAGCTTCCCGTACCTGACCCTGAAGGCGAAGGGGCCGTCGCCCGCCGGCCCGTGGACGAAGCAGAAGGACGTGACGCCCTTCAGCCCGAAGCCGGGATCGTACTGCTCCGCGACGGCCAGCCCCGGGCACGTCGTCAGGAAGGGCGACCAGTACCTGATGTTCTTCAGCGCCTCCACGAACCGCCCCGTTCTCCGCACGCTGGGCATCGCCCGGACGAAGGACCTCGACGGCGCGTGGGAGGTCGACCCGAAGCCGCTCGTCCCGCCCGAGGAGCAGGTCGAGAACACGTCGCTCTATTACGAGCCCGCCAGCAAGACCTGGTTCCTCTTCACCAACCACGTGGGCCTGCGGGGGGCCGAGTACACCGACGCGGTCTGGGTCTACTGGTCGAAGGACCTGGAGACATGGGACCCGAAGCACAAGGCCGTGGTGCTCGACGGCCGCAACTGCGGCTGGTCGAAGTCCATCATCGGCCTGCCGGCGGTCGTCCCGGTGGGCAAACGCCTCGCGCTCTTCTACGACGGCAGCGAGAACCCGAAGGACGTCCACCACATGAGGCGCCACGTCGGTCTGGCGTGGCTGGAGCTGCCGCTGGCGGCGCCGGCGGAAGGAGGCTCGCCGTGATCGTGACGCGCGCCGCGATGCTCGCCCTGGCGCTCCTCGCCCTGGGCCCGTCCGCATCCGTCCGCGGCGGCGAGCCCGCCGCGCCGCCCGAGAAGAAGCTGCCGCTGCCGGGGGAGGTCTTCACGGTGGGCGGGAACACGGCGTTCCTGATCCCCTCCCCGCAGGCCGCGAAGGGCAAGCCGGTGCCCTGGATCTGGTATGCCCCGACGCTGCCCGGCCTGCCCGCGGAGAGAGAGCGGTGGATGTTCGAGCGGGTGGATTTCGTGATCGCCCACAAGGGGGGATCGTGATGAGACGAGGCTCGTGCGCCTGGTTTGTTCTCGTGACAGTCCTCCTCGCGGTCGCGCCCGCACGACCCGAAAACCGCCCCTCCGACGCGGGCCTCCGCCGCGACTTCGCGGA
>CAYUME010000703.1:0-3188 GCA_964445475.1 uncultured Planctomycetia bacterium | reverse complement strand
ACCCTGCACCTGGCGACGTATCTCCTCAGCCATGCGCCCGACGCGCTGAAGCCGATCGCGTCCGGGGCGAGCGTCACGTACCCCCGCCGCGCCAGCTCCAGCGCGCTGGGCGCGTCGTACGACCCGCCCAGCCCCGCCGGCCCGTCCTTCCCCACGTGGTACTGCAGGGCGTGAGCGTGGTGGCAGAGGATTGCGGGATGGGGGCGCGCGCCGCGCGTCGGGCGGAAGAGCCAGGCCGGCACCCGCTCGCCGGGCTCCACCGCGTAGCGCACCTTCTCCCGGATCACGTCCCCCAGATCGGTGCGGTCGCGAACCTCGGGCGCCAGCGGGGGAGGCGACTCCGGGAAGGAGCCCAGGAGCCGGAGGAACAATTCGGGAGTCATCATCATACGACAACGGCCGAGGACAAGAACGATTACGGGTACGGGTCAACGCGCGCGAACAAGAGAAGAATCCCGTCACATCCCCCTTCGTGCCCTTCGCCCCCCCCCTCCGGGCCCTACTCCGCCGCCACCGGGTTGCGCAGCGTCCCCACCCGCTCCACCGTGATCTCGACCGTGTCCCCCGCCTTCAGGTAGACCGGCGGCTTCCGGAAGCAGCCCACCCCCGGCGGGGTGCCCGTCGAGACCAGGTCCCCGGGCTCCAGCGTCATCGACTGCGACAGGAAGTGGACCAGGAAGGGGATGGAGAAGATGAGCTGGCGCGTGTTCGACTTCTGCATCGTCGTGCCGTTGAGCCGGAGCTCTATATCGAGGGCGTGGGGGTCGGGGACCTCGTCGGCGGTGACGAGCGCCGGGCCGATCGGGCAGAACGTGTCGCACGTCTTCCCCCGCGTCCACTGCCCGTCCCCGAACTGGAAGTCCCGGGCGGAGACGTCGTGGCAGACGGTGTACCCGGCCACGCAGGCCATCGCCTCCGCCTCGGAGACGTGCTTGGTGCGTCGGCCGATGACGAAGGCCAGCTCGGCCTCGTAGTCGACCTGGACACTCGCCCGCGGCAGGCGGATCGCCTCCTCCGGGCCGACGACGGCGTTGGCGTACTTGCTGAAGATCACGGGGGACGCGGGGGGCTTCACCCCCTGCTCGGCCGCGTGGTCGGAGTAGTTGAGACCGACGCAGATGATCTTGCCGGGCCGGAGCAGCGGGGCGCGGAGCCGGACCTCCTCCAGGCGCCACATCCGGAGCGTCGGCCCCCCCATCCCGGACCGGTCGAGGGCGTCGACGCGCGCCCGGGCCTGCGCCAGCAGCGGCTCGCCCCCCGCGAGGAGCCCCCCCATCGTCTCGGCGAGATCGGAGAGATCGAGGATGCGCCGGTCGACCAGCGCCCCGATGCGGGTCTGCCGGGCGGCGTCGAACGTCACGAGTTTCATGGCGGCGGATGCTCCTGTCCGACGACCGGGCACAAGAAGGATGACGGTGCGAGTTGTATCAGAGGGACCGGCGGGGGTCCACCAATTCCGCGAAGCGGCTCCGGCCTCTCCCCTGTTTTGCCGATATTGACTCGGCTGGCGATTCCGACTAGGATCATGGATTGCGTCTTAACGCCTTGCCGGGCAAGCAATACGGGAGGCCTCCGGCCGTGACGCGACTCCTCGACGGGATCCAGGACTACCGGGACCTGCGCAAGCTCTCGCTCGAGCAGCTCCCCGCGCTGGCGAAGGAGATGCGGGAGGAGATCGAGCGCGTCGTCCAGGCCAACGGCGGGCATTGGGGCTCGAACGTGGGCGTCGTGGAGCTGACCATCGCGCTGCACTACCTCTTCGATTTCGACCACGACCGCCTGATCTTCGACGTCAGCCACCAGATCTACCCGCACAAGCTGCTGACGGGCCGGCGCGACCGGTTCAAGACCCTCCGGCAGCGGGCGGGTCTCTCCGGCTTCGCCAACCGGGCGGAAAGCCCCTTCGACCCGTTCACCTCCGGCCATGCGGGAACCGCGCTCTCGACGGCGCTCGGGATCGTCTGCGGCGACGAGATCGCCGGGACGAAGCGGCGGGTGGTGGCGGTGGTGGGGGACGGGGCGCTGACCTGCGGCCAGACGCTCGAGGCGCTCAACCACGCCGGCGCGCTGAAAAAGGACCTCCTCGTCGTCCTCAACGACAACGCGATGTCGATCTCCCCCACCGTGGGGGCGATGGCGAACTACCTCAACCGGATCCGCCTCAACCCCCTGTACGAGGAGATCGCGGACGAGGTCAAGCGGATCCTCGACCGGATCCCGATGGTGGGGCCGACGATGGAGAAGGCGCTCGCCCGGGCCCGGCAGCTGATGGAAACGACGATCGGCGGCCACATCTTCTCCGAGCTGGGATTCCACTATTACGGCCCGGTGGACGGGCACAGCATCCCGGTGCTCATCGACACGCTGAGGCACCTCCGGAAGCAGAAGGGGCCGGTGCTGCTGCATATCGTGACGAAGAAGGGCCCGCACTACGCGGCCCCGCCCCGACCCGCCACGGGGGACACGCCCGCCCCGCCGCCCCGCCCGGCCTACACCGAGGTCTTCGCCGAGGCCGTCCTGGAGGCGGCCCGGAAGAATCCCCGCATCGTCACCGTCACGGCGGCGATGCCGGAGGGGGCGGGCCTGGCGAAGTTCGCCCGCGAGTTCCCGGCCCGCCACTTCGACGCGGCGATCGCCGAGCAGCACGCCATCGGCCTGGCCGCCGGCATGGCCGCCGCCGGCCTGCGCCCCGTCTGCGCCATCTACTCGACCTTCCTCCAGCGCGGCTTCGACCAGGTCTTCCAGGAGATCTGTCTCCAGCGGCTCCCCGTCCTCCTCGCCATCGACCGCGCCGGGCTGGTCGGCCAGGACGGGCCGACGCACCACGGCGTCTTCGACATCGCCTACCTGCGCCCCCTCCCCGGCCTCGTCGTGATGGCGCCGCGGGACGGCGCGGAGCTGACGGCCATGCTGGACTTCGCGCTGGCGCACGACGCGCCCGTCGCGGTCCGCTGGCCGCGGGAGACCGCGGGCGTCTTCCCCGGCCTCGCCCTCCGCCCGGCGCCGCTCCGCCTCGGTCAGGCCGAGGTGCTCCGGCAAGGGACGGACGGGGCGCTGCTGGCCTACGGGAGCATGGTCGAGGCGGCCTGGTCCGCCGCCGAGGTGCTCGACCGCGAGGGGATCCGCCTCACCGTCGTCAACGCCCGCTTCGTCAAGCCCCTGGACGAGGAGCTGATCTCGGCGCTGAC
>CAYUME010000702.1:0-3198 GCA_964445475.1 uncultured Planctomycetia bacterium | reverse complement strand
GCGAAGGCGGAGCCTGCCCCGCCGAAGCCGGAAGCGAAGGCGGGATGGCTGGAAGGCGACGCCCGCACCGGCACCCGCTCCCTCGCCATCGAGGACGGCGCCCTCCTCAGCCCCTCCTTCCGCGTCGCCCCCCTCGAATGGGTCCGCGTCCGCTTCGCCGCCAAGTCCGTCGGCCCCGCCTTCTGCGCCCTGGAGTATCGGGACATGGACGGCGCGGCGATCGAGGCCTCCTATACGGGGATCGAGCCCTCCGCCGACTGGGCGGACCGCGAACGGTTCTTCCGCATCAAGACGAAGGCGGAGCGCGCCCGCCTCCGCTTCCAGACCATCGACCGGAAGCCCCTCCACCTCGACGACCTCCTGGTCGAGACCGCGGACCGTGACGAGGTCCTCGCGTGGGCCGACGCCCTCTACGCCGCCCTGCCGCCGCTGACCGCGAAGCCGCCGCAGAACCGGTGGACGCACCTGACCCGGACGATGGAGCGCCTGCGCGACGGCGACCGACTCCGCATCGTGATGCTCGGCGACAGCATCGTCCACGACACCGCCAACTCACCCTTCGACCTCCTCCTCGAGCGCCTCTACCCCGGCGCCCGCGTCGAGGTCGTCGCCAGCGTCATGGGCGGCAAGGGATGCTGGTATTACAGGACCGGGAACCGCGTGAAGAACAAGGTCTTCCTCCACCGCCCCGACCTCCTCGTCATCGGCGGGATCAGCCACAAGGAGGACGTCGAGGCCGTCCGGGAGGTGATCCGGAAGGTGCGCACCGGGTCGAACTGCGAGATCCTGGTGATGAGCGGCGCCTTCGGCGCCGAGTCGCAGGGGGATCCGCGGAAGCGGCCGGACTGGGCGCCCGACCCCGACCCCGCGGGAGAGGCCTATCGCGACCGGCTGCTGCGGATGGCCGGGGAAGAGAAGGTCGAGTTCTTCGACTTCGAGGGGATGTGGGGCCGGTATATCCGGGACGGCGGGAAGCCCTACGACGGGTTCCTGCGCGATCCCATCCACGCCAACGACCGCGGCATGCAGGTCCTCGCCCGCATCCTGGAGGCCTACTTCGCGCCCAAGCCCGCGACCGAGTCGGAACGATGAACGAGCGGATCCGAGTGCATCGAATACGCGTCGGCCGCTGGACCCACGTGCCGCCGGAACGCCAGGTACAACCCCGCCGCCAGGATCAGCGGCATGATCACCGCCAGGACCAGGGCGCGGCGGCGGGGGCCCGGATCCTCGTGCACCGCATCGCCCGCCGCGGCGGGGATGCGCTCCGTCGCGTCCGGGGCGTTCAGCGGCGCCCCGCAGGCGGGACACCGGTTCGCCACGATCTCCTCGCGCAGAAACGGGATGGTGCATTGACCGCATCGGGCGATGGCCATGGCGCGTTCCGTGAATCGGAGAACGAGGGGCGCTCCATAAGAAGTGATGCCGCTCCCGCCGATTTTCTCCCGAAAAACAAAGAACGCGCCACGGCCGACCCCGCCGGGACTCCCGCGGGCAGGCCCGGATGCTCAGCCGCGCACCGACCCGACGGCGACACCACAACCCGTTCAAAGGGAACGAGATGCGGAAGGCCCTCCATGCTGCGCTGGAAGGTACGGAACACCCCCCCATCCCCGATCCCGGTCGCCAGGACGCCCTCGCTTTTCCTTGGCTTTCCGCACGCATGACGGTTAGATTCTGGCCCTTTCCCCCCGGGCAACCAGGCCAATAGCAATGAGGAGGGGGAGGCTTTCCATGGCGTTCCCGAAGACCCGCATGCGCCGCCTCCGCGCCTCCCCCGGTCTCCGCCGGCTGGTCCGGGAAACCCGTCTGACCCCGGAGGATTTCGTCCTCCCGCTCTTCGTCCGACCGGGCCGCAACGTCAGCCGCCCGATCGCCTCCCTGCCGGGGCACTGCCAGCACTCGGTGGACGGGATCGTCCGCGAGGCCCGCGAGGCCTTCCGCCTCGGCCTCCCCGCCGTCATCCTCTTCGGCATCCCCGCCCGCAAGGACGCCCGCGGATCGGACGCCGTCGCCAAACACGGCATCGTCCAGTCCGCCGTGCGCGCCATCAAGGATGCGGTCCCCGACCTGGTGGTCGTCACCGACCTCTGCCTCTGCGAGTACACGGACCACGGACACTGCGGCGTGGTGGCCCGCCGGCACGGGCGCCTGGACGTCCTCAACGACCCGACGCTGAAGATCCTCGGCGACGCGGCGGTGGCGCAGGCGGAGGCGGGATCGGACCTTGTCGCGCCGAGCGGAATGATGGACGGGATGGTGGGGGCGATCCGCGCGGCGCTCGACGGCGCCGGCTTCGCAGGGACCCCCATCATGGCCTACGCGGTCAAGTATGCCTCCGCCTTCTACGGCCCCTTCCGTGACGCGGCCGAGTCGGCACCGCGCTCCGGCGACCGGCGCGGCTACCAGATGGACCCCGCCAACGCCCGGGAGGCCCTGCGCGAGGCCGCGCTTGACATCGAGGAGGGCGCCGATATCATACTCGTCAAGCCCGCCTTGGCCTACCTCGACGTCCTCACCCGTGTCCGTGAGCGTTTCGGTCTGCCGACGGCGGCCTACAGCGTCAGCGGCGAGTTCGCCATGGTGCGGGCCGCCGCGGAGCGCGGCTGGCTCGACGGCCAGGCCGCCGCCTTCGAGGTCCTCACCGCCATCAAGCGCGCGGGGGCCGATTTCATCCTCACCTATTGGGCCAAGGAAGCCGCCCGCGCGGTCGGGCGCTGAGCAGGCCTTTCGACGGCGGGCGGAAACCGGACGACGGGGATCGGAGCCGGCATGAGCGACACGGAGCAGAAGACGAGCCCCGACGGCGGTGACCCGGCTCGACCCGAGGCGCCGGCGGCTGGCGCGGCCGGGACGCCCCTCCCCGCGGAGGAGACCGCGCCGGTCGTCTCCGAGGCGACGGCCAGCCCGGCCGAAGGCGCCGCCGGCCCCGCGGAGGACGGAGCGGCCGCGCCGGAATCGCCCGCCTCCCCGGCGGACGCGTCCGCGCCGGAGCCGGAGACGGATGCGGCCCCCGGGGAGCCCGCCCCGAAAGCGGCGAAGACCCCCGCGCCCAAGGTGCCGGCCGACATCAAGCGCCTCCTCGAGGCCCTCCTCTTCTCCTGCGACACGCCCCTCTCCTTCGCGAAGATCCGCGACGTCGTCCCGCGGGTCACCGCCAAGGCCGTCGAGGAGGCGGCCCTGCAGCTCCGGGAGGAG
>CAYUME010000701.1:0-3207 GCA_964445475.1 uncultured Planctomycetia bacterium | reverse complement strand
GAAAACGCCTGCGAAATCCGCTCCGCCGCTGGCTCCTTGACTTCCTCCTCGGCGCCAGCCGCCGCGGCCTGGCCCAGCGCGAAAACGTCAAGAACGAAGGGGTGCGAATGATGGCCATCATGCGCCGGGCATTGCTTGAGGCCGGGCGACGCTTGGTGGCAAGGGGCCTGCTCAAGAAGCCGGAGGACGTTTTCCCCGCCTTGCGCCAGCAGCCCGCCCAGGCCTGAGATCAGCCGCTTCCTCGGCATCGTCAGGCGGAGCTTCTCGCCGATTGGCAGCGGGCGCAGGCGCATCAGGAGCTGCAGCGCATCGCGCCCTTGGAATGACCGTCGTGGCGGTTCTTCCGTGTCCCTGCGTGTCTGCACGAGCCCTTGCCATGGCCTCCTGTTCCCAGTGCCACCAGCCCTTCGTCCTCCCGGGCCCGGCCAACGTGGCCTCGATCTCCGGCAGCATCAACGGGGACGAGTGCACGGAGGTCTACTACCTCTGCGACCGGTGCGGCGTCTACACGGTGGGGGTCTTCTGGGACAACTTCGACGGCTCGGAGAGCGGGTCCCTGAGCGGGCCGGTCGCGAAGGCGGAGGGGGACGCGAAGGTCGCGCTCATCCAGCGGTGCGATCGGGCGTGGGACAAGAAATGCCGGTGCGCGGCGCACCGGGAGTACTTCGGGGGCGGCCTGGATTGACGTGAGATCCTCGTCACGCTGTACTGCGAATCCGTGGATCCTTACTTCATCTGCTCCAGCCGCTTGAGCGCGTCCGCGGCACGGATTCATTTGAACGCCGCTCTCACGGCCTCCGCGTCCTTCTCGCCGAGCCTTCGGAGATAGGGCTCCGCCGCCTTCTCGTTCCCGGCCGCCAGGGCGTAGAACGCCGCCAGGGCGAGGTCGCCCGGCTCGTCGCTGGAGGCCAGCCCCGCCGCGAGCGCCTTCTTGTCTTCCAGTTTGAGTGTCGTCCAGGATAAAAACAGCGCGCTCCCCGCCGCGTTCAGCTTCATCCCGCCCTTCCCGTCGAGCGACGCGATCTCCACGGGCCCGCCCACCATGGAAAGGACGAACGTCGGCTTCTTCCCGGCCTGCAGCTTCGCGAGGACCGACGCCCGCAGCTTCCCATCCCACGCCTCGAGCGCCTCCGGGCTTGCCGGTTTCCGTTCGGGAGCGGGCGGCTTCGCCTCCGCCGCCCCACCCGCCGCCTCCGCCGCCGGCTTCGGCTTGAACGGCGACGGCCACGCCGACGCGGCCGCCCCGCCGCCCGCCGCCTTTCCGAGGATCGCGAACGGCTTCTTGTAATAGGCCGCTGCCCGGAGCCGCAGGTAGCCGCCGTCGTCGTCGGGATATTCGGACTTGTTCCCGAGGTTCCCCGCGATCGGCGGCGGGTTCGTGACGCCGTCCTTGCGCTGGTCGTAGACGTGCGTGCTGTCCCCCTGGCCGGCATTGAACATCCAGCCGGCGCAGCCGGCCTGGACGTAGCGGGCGATCGTGTCGTTCCGCGGGTAGTCCTCCAGGATCTTCTGGGCGAGGTTGTCGCCGTAGTGGCCGGGCGTGTTGTTGCAGGTGGCAAAATGCGTGTTGCCCATCGCGACCTGCCAGACGAAGACGTAGAGGCCGGTGGCCTCGTGGAAGTCGCGGATCCAGGCGATGTGGTTGTCGAAGGTCTCGCAGATGCCGGACTGCTCGCCGTAGGGCGGGGCCTTCCCGTGCATCCCCTTGTCGCGGTCGCCCGTCTCGAAGACGGCGAAGTCGTAGTCGGGGGCGACCTCCTTGATGATGCGGCCGAAGTTCTTCCCGGAGAGCGAGCCGCGCCAGTCCCAGCCGGAGGGGTTGCAGCCGAGGAGGACGTTCGTCGGCGCGTACGCGTCGCGGAGCCGCTTGAACGCCGCGGCCCAGCCGAAGAGGTTGTCGGGGAGCCCCTTCAATTCCTCCATCCCGGTGCTGCCGACCTTGACGTCGACCTTGGCCGGGTCCATGCCGGCGGAGAGGAGGAGGTGGCCCCACTCGTCGGGCTCGATCTGGACGGCGCAGGGGTGGGGGGCGTGCTCGCCGCAGATCTGCATGAGGCGCTTGAAGAGCTCGAAGTAGGACCGCATCGTCGCCGCCACCTTCGCGTTGACGGGCGTGGCCTGGGCGGGGCCGGGCTTGTAGTTGGCGGGGGCGGAGTCGGCGAGGAGGTACCAGGTGAACCAGGTGACGGCGTTGACCGCCTTGCACTCCTTGATGCGGACGGCGGGGTGGTTGCTGTACTTCAGCCACCACGGCTCCTCCTTGGCCGCGCCGCCGGAGAGGTAGCCGACCTGGGCGTCCCAGCGGCAGCCGTTCTTCTCCCGCGTCTCCTTCAGCCACTCGCCCGGCGCCTCGATGCCGAGCATGAAATGATCGAGGAACCGCTCGCGGAAGAGCTGCTTCCGCGCTTCGCGTCCGAGGTCCCGGGCGTCGCGGGGCTGGGCGGGGAGCGGGAGCGCCGCCAGCAGCGCGACCGCGGACGCGAGGAGGCCGGCCGTCAGCGTTTTCATGGGGGTCCCGGGTGAAACAAACCACGGAGACGCGGAGCGCACGGAGACGATCCAAGGGGGAGGGCGCCGCGGATGGACGCCGATACACGCCGATCGTTCTCGGATCGGCGTTCCTCTGCGTGAGTCGGCGGTTCCCTGATTCCGTCCCGAGTCCTCCGGGCCTCCGTGGTTTGTCCCTACCGCGGCTGGCGCGTGACCCAGACCCGCGCGACCTCGAGGCCGCTGTCGATCATCTGCGAGTCGAAGAAGTAGTGGAAGCAGACGAGCCCGTCGAGGCCGTCGACCGGCTCCGTGCGGCGGAAGGCGGAGAGGGGGACGTCGATCGTCGTCCAGGTCGCGGCGGGCGGCTGGACGCGGTGGATGAGGTTGCAGCCGTAGCGCCGGTCGGGCCGGCGGAGGCAGAGGAAGAGCTCGAAAAAGACGGGGTTCGTGCATCGATAGGTCACGTGGACGACGTCGCCCGCCTCGACCGCGAAGAGGCCCTTCTCGTAGTCGGATCGGGAGGCGACCTGGTGGTGGTCCTCGCCCTGGTCGTTGCGGAAGTGCTCCTGGCGGACGGCGCCGCGGAGGCCGTCGGGGAGGGCGGCGGGCGCGAACGCGCCGTGCATCCACCCCGCGGGCAGGCCGGTGTCGAACCGGTCCTCGTAGATCGTGATCGGCGGCCGCGGCATCTCCGGCCCCGGCGTCTCGGCGGCCGGG
>CAYUME010000700.1:0-3207 GCA_964445475.1 uncultured Planctomycetia bacterium | reverse complement strand
CACCGGGAACGCCAGCGACTGGGAGGGGCTCGGCGTCTGCTCCTCGCCGACGGTGGACGGCGACCGGGTCTACGTTGTCACCAACCGGGCCGAGGTGCTCTGCCTCGACGCGAAGGGGCTGGCCGACGGCAACGAAGGGCCGTACGTCGACGAGGCCCGATTCCTCGCGCCGGCGGGCGGGAATCCGGTCGCGCCCGGCCCCCTCGACGCGGACATCCTCTGGCTTTTCGACATGCGGACGGCGCTCGGCGTCATCCCCCACAACATCGCCAGCAGCAGCCCGCTCGTCGTCGGCGGCCGCGTCTACGCGACGACGTCCAACGGCCGCGACTGGACCCACGCCTACACGCCGGCCCCGTTCGCGCCCGCCCTCGTCTGCCTCGACGCGAAGGCCGGATCGCTTCTTGGCGAGGAGGCGTCCGGGATCGGCGACCGTCTCTACCACGGGAGCTGGTCCTCGCCGGCGCTCGGCGAGGTGGCCGGGCGCGGCCTCGTCTTTTTCGGGGGCGGGGACGGGTTCTGCTACGCCTTCGACGCCGCCCCCGCGCCCGGCCCGGACGGCCGCGCCGTCCTGAAGGAGGCGTGGCGGTTCGACTGCAACCCGCCGGCGCACCGGGCGAAGGACGGCAAGCCGATCCCGTATCCCGATTCGGAAGGGCCCAGCGAGATCGTCGCCACGCCGGTCTACCATGCGGGGCGCGTTTTCGTGGCGGTGGGGCAGGACCCGGAGCAGGGGGACGGCGTCGGCGCGCTCTCGTGCATCGACGCGGCCTCGGGGAAGCCGGTCTGGACCAGCACGAAGGTCCAGCGCAGCCTTTCGACCGCCGCCGTGTCGGGCGGGCTCGTCTTCCTGGCGGACTACGCCGGGTTCGTGCATGCCCTCGACGCGGCCACGGGGGAGGCGCTCTGGCGGCACGACATGAAGGCGCACGTCTGGGGCTCCCCGCTCGCCGTCGGCGGGTCGGTCTGCATCGGGGACGAGGACGGGGACTTCGTCGTGCTGGCGGCGGCGAGGGGGAAAAAGGTCCTCTTCGAGGCGTCCTTCAGCGGTCCGCTCTATTCCTCCCCCGTGGCGGCGAACGGGGCGCTCTATGTCGGCACCCCGTCCCACCTCTATGCCATCGGCGCGCCGCGGTAGGGCGCCGCGTGGCCTGCGGCGCGGAGCCGGTCCCTGCCCGGAGGGTCCCGGCGCTGCGGACGCGAATAAGTCGTGAGTATATTCACGAATAACCTTGACGACCCCGCTCATTGTTGATAAAGAGGCCGGTTCTGGTCGTCCGGGTATTCGGGGTTTCATTTACGGAAGGAGAATCCGCGTGATCAAGCCGCATGGTTCGGACACGCTCAACCCGTTGTATGTGCAGGACGGCGCCAAGCGCGCCGCGCTGCTGAAAGAGGCGGAAGGGCTTCCCTCCATTACGATCTCTTCCGCCGCCGCGGGCAACGCGGTCATGCTGGGCAGCGGCTACTTCAACCCGCTGACGGGCTTCATGAACGTCGCCGACGCGATGAGCGTTGCTGAGAAGATGCAGACGACGAAGGGGCTCTTCTGGCCCGTGCCGATCGTCAACGTGGTCAAGGACGCGTCGGCCGTCAAGGGCAAGAAGCGCATCGCGCTGCGCGACCCCAACGTCGAGGGCAGCCCGATCCTGGCGATCCAGGACGTGGAGGCCGTCGAGGAGATCTCCGACGCCCAGATGAAGACGATGACCGAGAAGATCTTCCGCACGCTCGACCCGAAGCATCCGGGCGTGGAGGCCTTCACGACGGTGGGCCGCTTCGCGATCTCGGGGCCCATCCAGGTCCTCAGCCTCTCCTACTTCGCGTCGGAGTTCCCGGAGACCTTCCGGACCGCCTACCAGATCCGCGCCGAGATCGAGAAGCTGGGCTGGAAGAAGACGGTGGCCTTCCAGACGCGCAACCCGATGCACCGCGCGCACGAAGAGCTCTGCCGCATGGCGAAGGACCAGCTGAAGGCCGACGGGATCCTCATCCACATGCTGCTCGGGAAGCTCAAGCAGGGGGACATCCCCGCCGACGTCCGCGACGCCTGCATCCGCAAGATGGTGGAGGTCTACTTCGAGCCGAACACCGTGCTCATCACCGGGTACGGGTTCGACATGCTCTACGCCGGACCGCGCGAGGCCGTGCTGCACGCCGTCTTCCGGCAGAACTGCGGCTGCACGCACCTGATCGTGGGTCGCGACCATGCCGGCGTGGGGAGCTACTACGGCGGGTTTGACGCCCAGACGATCTTCGACCAGGAGGTCCCCAAGGGAGCCATGCAGATCGAGATCTTCAAGGCCGACAACACCGCCTGGTCGAAAAAGCTCAAGAAGGTCATCATGATGCGCGACGCGCCGGACCACACGAAGGAGGACTGGGTCTTCCTCTCCGGGACCAAGGTCCGGGAGATGCTCTCCAAGGGCGAGGCGCTGCCCGTGGAATTCTCCCGTCCCGAGGTGGCCGCGATCCTGATGAAGTATTACCAGGCCGAGGCCGCGGCAGGGAAGTAGGCGCTTCGGGACCAGCCGTCTCCACGAGGGGCCCGGCGGAAACGCCGGGCCCTTTCTTTTTCGGGCCGGACTCGCCCGACTCCGTCCGGACCGCCTTCGCTAAAGCGACGGCGGGCTCGCCGCGCTTACGGCCGCTTGTCGAAGAGGAGGGGGTAGAAGACCGCCCGCCCGCCTTCCGGGATGGACGTCACGCCGGCGGGGATCTGGAGGAATCCGTCGGCGGCGCAGAGGGCGTTGAGGTGCGCCGAGCCGTGGTACGGCGCGGTCACGGCGAAGCCTTCGGCGTCCAGCGTGCAGGGGACGAAGGCGGCGCGGCGGGACTGCCGGCGCCGGCAGTCTTGGCGGAGCGGTACGAGGAACCCCCTCACGGACGGGGGGGCGCCGGAGAGATGCGCCGCCGCGCGGCGCACGAAAAAGTGGAATCCGACGAAGACCGAGATCGGGTTGCCCGGAAGGCCCACCGCGACCCGGTTTTCCCGGGTCGCGAACGTCAACGGTTGCCCCGGTTGCTATGCGACGCGGTCAAAGTGGATCGCGAATCCCGTCTCGCGCAGGGCGTCCGGGACGAAGTCGAAGTCCCCGGCCGACACGCCGCCGGTGATCGCCACGAGGTCGGCGGCGTCCGCCGCCTCCCGGACCGCGTCCCTGGTCGCGCGACGGTCGTCCGGGACGTTCCGCCGCATCGTCACCG
>CAYUME010000699.1:0-3226 GCA_964445475.1 uncultured Planctomycetia bacterium | reverse complement strand
GTCCGCCATGGGATGCCGCCCGGCGGCGCAGTAGGCGACGGCCTGCCCGGGGCCGGGCGAGGGGCCGTCGTCGACCAGGATGCTGCCCGGCACGGGCCACGGCGACTCCGGCTGCGCGTAGGCCAGGATGCGGGCTTCGGCGGGGGCGGCGCGGAATTTCCAGGCGAGGTCTCCCGTCGCGGCATCCAAGGCGTAGACCCAGCCGTCGTGCGCGCCGAAGAGGCAGAGGTTTTCGTGCAGCGTCGGCGGCAGGTCGACCCGGCCCCCCGCCGTGAATCCCCACAGGAGCTTTCCCGTGCCGGCGTCGAGGGCCACCACGCGGTGGGCGTCGGGGAGCGCGAGGCAGACGCGGCCGCCGGCGGCGACGGGCGGGGTGACGGTCCCCCGCACGAAGGGGTTGCCGCCCCACTCGTCGTCGAACGGCGCCCGGGGCGGCTCGGCCACCGCGGTCGACCAGCGGCGCTCCAGCGCGCCGCCTCCGAGGGCGGCCGGGGTGCTCCCGCTGCGGGCGGCGTCGCGCCGGTACATCGGCCAGGTTCGGTCGGCCTCCTCCGCCGCGGCGGCCTTCGTCGCGGGCCGGCCCGGCACGATCCGCGGGCCGGGCTTCGCGTTCGGCAGCCCGCCCGCGGCCAGTCCCATGTAGCCCCGCAGCATCGGGAAGCATTCGCACTGGAGCGGGAAGGTGTTCAGCAGCCCGTTCGCGGGGATGAAGGGAAGCCGGCAGGCGCTCTTGAACATGCGGGCCCGGGTCCGGCTTCCCGTCTCGAAATCGGTGAACTCGCACTCCGCCGCGATGAAGAAGCGCTCGGTCGCCACGGGCGTCGAGCAGTGCTTGCCCCGGCTGCCCCACCGCTGCTCCGCCTTGCCCGTCCGGGGGTCGTACCCGATGATCTGGTTCCCCTGCTGCTGCAGCCAGAGGAGCTTCCGGACGAAGTAGGCCCGCGCCTCCATGAAATGGGACATGTCCGGGTTGTAGTCCTTCTCCCAGAGCAGGGCCCCGTCCTTTCCCGAATACACGGTGACCCCGCACCCCGCGCCGTCGTCGCGCCAGCTGGACTTCTCCAGGACCAGCACGCCCTCGCCGTAGGTGCAGGTCGCGGTCTCGGCGACCCGCGGCCCCTCGACCCGCCAGCGCTCCTTCCCGGACGCCAGGTCGAGACAGACGACGGACGAGCCGGAGACGCAGAACAGGCGGCCGTCCCCCGCCGCCATCCGCCGGGCGCCCACCGCCTGCTCCCATCCCGGCTTCCGCGTGGCGGCCACGAAGGCGCGGACCCCGTCCCGGACCGACACGACCAGGAGGCCGTCCGCGAGGAGGATCTCGGCGGGATCCGCCACCGCCGCGATCTCCTCCGCCACGCGGCCCGTCCGGGCGTCGATCGCCACCAGCGTCCCGTCGACGACGGCGTAGAGGGAGTCCCCCGACAGCACGGGGCGGACCTTGGAGGTCCGGCTGGCGACCTTGAGCTTGCTCTTGAGATCGTCGGGGACGGCCGTGCCGGTCTCCCGGAAGGTGACGGTCTTGCAGGGGCGCGACCAGAGCAGCCGTCCGTTGTAGGCGTCGCGGGCGGTGAGCGCGTCGTCGGTGACGTAGATGTTTCTCCCGTTGGCGGAGATCAGGACGTGGTCGTAGTACCACTTCTTGCCGCCGGCGTCCTGCGCGGGGCCTGCCACCCACCGGACGCCCGACGGGACCTCCACGGCGGCGTCGCGCGAGACCATGTTTCCGTCCGGCCCGTGCCGCCAGTGGGTCCACCCGTCGAACGCCTTGGGGGTCGGCTTGGGGACCGCCTTCCAGGCGCCGCCCCGCTGGATCCATGCCGTGCCACCCGGGGCCAGCGCCCGTTTCATGTCCGACTCGGGGACGCCGCCCGGATCTTCGGCCACGATCGCGTTGACGAGGTCGTCCGCGTAGGGAAGCCGGGATTCCGTCCAGACGTCCACCATCGCCTGCCCGTACAGGCCCCGCGCCTGCAGCCGGCCGCGGAGGGACTCGACGCGCTGCGCGTCGGAGTCGAGAACATGGACGACGAGGGCGGATCTCTCGACGAGCCGCAACGTGAGGGACCCGTCGCCGCCGCCCAGCTGGACGCAGACGCCGGGGGCGGCGGTCACGGCGCGGACCATCTCGTCCGTCGAGACCGCCGTCTCGGCGGACAACGACAACGCGGTGATCGCGAGCCATGCTCCGGAAAGGGGGAGGGAGGCCGGCGGGAGGCGCCGCCACGGCCCGCGGGTCCGGGGCGCGTGCGCACGATGGACGCGGGAGAAAGAGATCATGGAGGCCGCGTTAGGCGCCGCGGGACCGGTGACGTTCGCCGTCCCGGCTGGCGCAATTCGAATAGGCCTCGAAACCGCCCGGCGACGACATGATGAATCGTTCGGACCGGACAGTCAACGCGAAAGCGCGGGGGCGTGGACGTAAGTCCTTGTGGCAGAAGGACTTGATATCTCTTCCGGACGTGCCGGCAACATCGGCGGGGGAAAGAACGAACAATCCGTTCTTGCGGCGTTTCCCCGCTACGTCTGCCGCCGTCCCGGCCACCGCGGCGGGACCCAGGCCAGCGTCAAGGCGACCAGGACGGCGAAGGCGGCGTACGCGGTCGTGAAGGCCCACGGCGGGAAGTCGTAGTAAAGGACGGCATGCAGCACGCGTCCGACGAACGTCCCCGGCCGGCCCCCCTCCCCGGACGTCTCCCGCAGCTCGAACTCCCACCGCGTCAGCGGGCAGAGCACCCCGAAGGCCGCTTCCAGGGCGACGACGACGATCAGCCCGAGATGGGCCAGCCGGAAGCCTGGGTTTCGCACCCATCCCCATTGTCTCCAGCCGCCGACCAGGATCGCGGCCTCGCCGAGCACGGCGAAGGCCACGAGGGCGAGATGGGCCGCGGCGAGAAGGTCGGGGAGGCTCATCGGGGCTTCCTCCGCGCTCATCATACATTACACTATGAATGAGGGCAGGTATATAAATGAGTGTGGGGCGAGGGGGGGGCGATGCGGAAGAAGGGAGGCGCTTGACCACGCCCCGGCCGGGGGGTTTAATCGGGGAGATCCGTGTCCGGTTCATCCCCGCGCCTGAGGGCCTGTTTTTTCAAGAAATCCCTTTACCTTCCGCGGGTGGCCTCGTCTAATATATAGAAGAAATCCACAGGCCGGGGATCCCCGGGGGCGCGGCCCGTCCTTATCGCGGGTTTTCGCGTTGCCGGGACCCTTTCTTCGCGGCCGG
>CAYUME010000698.1:0-3231 GCA_964445475.1 uncultured Planctomycetia bacterium | reverse complement strand
GCGGGGGACAAACCGCATGGCGGGCACGAAGCCGTCGGCGATACTTCGTCATGTCAGCCGGCTCCTTGCCGGCGACGTCCCCCCGAAACGCGTGCCGCCCCTGTGGGACGGGACGGCTGGGAAACGTTTGGTGAGCCTGCTTGAACGGGATTGTTGATGAATCCGTGTTCGGCATGAGACATTTCATTCCGGGATTGTCTCACGCCGTGCGTGTCTTAGTATCTGGTCCGCAGCCTTCCGGACCGAAAAATGACTTTCCAGCAGCGCCCTCCCCTTCCGGCCCATCTCACGGCGCAGGTTGGCGTCCCGGGCCAGGCGCAACGCATTGTCGAGGAATGTACCGTCGTCCCCGTTCACGGTCACAAACCCTGCCCCGCTCTCCTTCAGCAGATCGATCAGGTCGTTCCCCGGATTCACGCTGGCCAGGATGGGCAGCTCGCAGTCCAGGTAGCTGAGCAACTTGCCGGGGTAGTTGTGCGTCGTCAGTTTCCGGTTGAGCGAGAGCAGCCCCACATCGAACTGGGAGACAAGGGACAGGTACTGCTCCTGCGGCACAGCGTCCTCGATTTGGATATTAGTCAAGCCTCGATCGCGGATGAAGGCACGAATCCGTCCCGCCTCACTTCCTTCACCCACCAGGAGAACGGCAGCCGCGGGCTCCTGCCTAAGCCCCTCCGCGAGCCGAACGAGATTGTCCATGTCCTGCGCCACACCGATGTTCCCCCCGTACAGGAACACGACCCGTCCACCCATCCCGTATCGGGCCCGGAAGTCCGGTACCGGCGCGGGCCTCGCGATAGAGGGCGTCACCCAGTTGTAAAGCACTTCGAGGCGGGACCTGTCCACCAATCCGCATGATTCGAAATAGCGCAGGTTGGCCGGGGACTGCACGTTGATCCGGTCTGCCGCCTCGTATTGGAGCCGCTCCTTCAATTTGAAGTACCAGTATGCCGGCCCCTTCCGTAAAACGCCGGCATCGAGCGCCCACTGGGGGAATAGGTCCCTCAGGACCAGGAAAGCCGGGCAGTCATACAGCCGTTTGAGCCGACGGACAAGGCCGCCGAAGAAGATCGTGGGGGAGTAGAAGACGACCAGGTCGAACCGCTTCGATCGGAAGTACGCCCGCCCCCCGCGCCACATTACGGACGAAAGACGCAACTCATTCCAGCCGCGCACCAGCAAGGGTGCGCCCTTGATGCGGCCCGTCCGGACGCGCAGGACCTCGACGCCCTCCTCTTCGGCAATTGCGCAGGGGAACGGAACGGTAGCACTCGGGACGGCCACCGCGACGGCGTGACCGCGCCGCCGGATCTCGAGCGCCAGGTCCCTCATGAGCTGGGCTGCCGCCTTCGTGCTGGGCCGGTAGTCATCGACCAGGATCAGGATATTCATGGGATCGGGATGTGCTTCGCCTTGCGGCTCGTCGATCGTCGCGGCCTTCTTCGACGTACTCCCGCGTCGCGTCAGGTGCGCCAGATCGTCCGCATCACGTAATCCCGGTATCCAAGGATGATGCGGACGACCTTCTTCGACACGTTGCCGGCCGTGTAGTCGGGCGGGACCTGGAATGCGCGATGGCCGTCCTTGTGCTGCGAGGTCACCATCGATATGGCCTGGAGCAGGCGGTCGCGGTCGAGACCGCTCATGACCAGCGTCCCCTCGTCCATGCCTTCCGGTCGCTCGTGGGCCTCCCGGATCGTCACGGCCGGGAAGTCCAGGATGGCGGACTCCTCGGTGAGCGTCCCGCTGTCCGAGACGACGCAGAAGGCGCTCTCCTGCAGCTTCACGTAATCCGGGAATCCGAGGGGCTCGATGAACCGGATCCGCGGGTCGGGCCGGGAGGCCCCGCCAAGGGCGTCGAGTCGCTTGCGCGTCCGCGGGTGGGTCGAGAAGACCGCCGGCTTCCCGAATTCCGTGACGACCGCGTTCAGGGAGTCGATCAGGCGCGCCAGCGTCTCCGGGGCGTCGACGTTCTCCTCGCGGTGGGCGCTGAACACGAAATAGCCCCCGGGGGGCAGCCCCAGGCGCCCGAGCACGCCGGAGGCGTCGATTTTCTTCCTGTAGAAGGTCAGGACTTCCATCATGGGAGAGCCGGTCTTGATGACGATCTCAGGCCGGATCCCCTCGGCGAGGAGGTACCGCCGGGCGTGCTCCGTGTACGGCATGTTGATGTCGCTAATGTGGTCGACGATCCGCCGGTTGATCTCCTCGGGGACGCGATCGTCGAAGCAGCGGTTCCCCGCCTCCATGTGGAAGACCGGAATCCGGTTCCGCTTGGCGGCGATGGCGGAGAGGCAGCTGTTGGTGTCCCCTAGGATCAGCACGGCGTCGGGCTTCGTCTCGCGCAAGGCGGCGTCCGACCTCTCGATGACGCGGGCGAGGGTCTGGGCGTAGCCATCGCCGGCCGTCTCCAGGAATCGGTCAGGCTTCCGGATCTCGAGCTCCTGGAAGAATATCTCGTTCAGCGTGTAGTCGTGGTTCTGGCCTGTGTGGATGAGGACATGGTCGGTCCGCGCGTCGAACTCCGCGATCACCCGGCTCAGCTTGATGATCTCAGGCCGGGTCCCGACGATCGTGGCGACCTTCAGCCTTTTCGTGGCCATGTCAGGCAGTCCCGCGAAAGGTTACCGGAGAATCTCCTCGTCGTCGGTCCGGGCGCCGGGCCCGATCAGCTCGTTCAGGAGCAGGAGCTCCCGGGTCTTCTCAGGGCCGGCGACGCAGTCCGCGGAGCAGTATTCCCGGGTGAGCGCGTTCGGCTCCTGGGCGGTGACGCCCTGGAGGTCGGGGAGCATCGGCAGGATGGCGTAGTAGTCGCCGCGCCGGACGCAGTGCTGGCACTCCTCCTCGGAGACGAGGATCTCGTGCAGCTTCTCGCCGGGCCGGATGCCGACGATCTTGATCTCTATGGGCATTGTACCGACGAGCGTCTTCGCGATGTCCAGGACCGTGGCGGACGGTATGATCGGAACCCACGTCTCGCCGGGGCGGGCGCCCTTCAGCGCGGCAAAGACCGTATCCACCGCCTGGTTGATGCTGAGCAGGAACCGCGTCATCTCAGGGACGGTGATCGTGACCGGCCCGCCGGAGCGGATCTGGTCGAGGAAGAGGGGGATCACCGACCCGCGCGAGGCGAGCACGTTGCCGTAGCGGACGCAGACGAACCGGGTCTTCGCGGAGAGAAGGTTGGCCGCGATGAAGATCCGCTCTTGGAGGGCCTTGGTCATCCCCATC
>CAYUME010000697.1:0-3240 GCA_964445475.1 uncultured Planctomycetia bacterium | reverse complement strand
TGACGGAACGGTCTTCTGGAAACGCGCGGGACCGCATGGAGGGGGGGCCTGTTCGTGCAGGCTGCCGGCCGGATCTGCGGGAATCCTACCTTTATAATAATACCAGCATGAGATTGTATTACTATGTAGTATATATATACCATACAAATATATGATCATATGATGGTATGAGTATATGACGGTATAATTAGAAGCCGGTATGATCCGATGAGTGGAGACGTGTCGCGGGAATCTGCGGAGCGGCCATGCCGTGCGCGTGCCCGTCGCGGAAGGGGGGGCGCGTTGCCGTCTCAGGCCTGCGGGCGGCAGGGGATCGCCGGGGTGCCCCGGCTGTTTTTCCTTGCCCTGCGCACACGTTCCATGGAGACTGTCGCCCTTTCCGGCCCCCATTCACGAAGGACGACGATGGGCACGCTGAAGCTGGCGCTCCCCAAGGGCAGCCTCGAGCACTCCACGCTGGAGCTGATGAAGAAGGCCGGCTGGAAGGTCACCGCCGGCTCCCGCAGCTACTACCCGCACATCGATGACCCGGAGATCGCCTGTGTCTTTCTACGCCCCCAGGAGATGCCCCGCTACGTCGAGCGCGGCAAGCTCGACGCCGGCATCTGCGGCAAGGACTGGGTTCTCGAGAACGAGGCCGACGTCCAGGTCGTCGTCGAGCTCGTCTACAGCAAGCACCAGCTCACCCCCGTCCGCTGGGTCCTCGCCGTCCCGAACGCGTCCACCGTCAAGAGCGTCAAGGACCTCGACGGCTGTACGATCGCGACCGAGCTGGTCGGCACGACGAAGCGCTGGCTCGAGCGGAACGGCGTCAAGGCGCGCGTGGAGTTCAGCCACGGCGCGACGGAGGTCAAGCCCCCCGAGCTGGCCGACGCGATCATCGACATCACGGAGACGGGCAGCTCGCTCCGCGCGAACAATCTCCGGATCGTCGAGACCGTCTGCGAGTCCGTGACCGTCCTCGTCGCGAACCGGGCGGCGTGGCGGGACGCGGCGAAGCGGCGGAAGCTCGAGGCGATCGGGATGATGATGCAGGGGGCGATCCGCGCGCAGGAGATGGTGGGGCTGAAGATGAACGTCCCCGCCGCGGCCAAGAAGGCCGTCCTCAAGCACCTCGAGTCCCTCGGCAGCCCGACGATGAGCCCGCTGGCGAAGACGGGGTGGTGGTCGGTGGAGGTGGTGATCGCGGAGTCCCGCGTCCGCCAGCTCCTCCCCGAGCTGAAGCGCGCCGGCGCCACCGGCCTCATCGAGTACCCGCTCAACAAGGTCGTGCTGTGAGGCGACGACGGGCTTCTGGGAATCGCCAGGGCGCCAGGTCGCCAAGACGACGCCAAGTAACATCCGTTTCCGTGCTCGTGCGCCCGCCCGGCATCGCTGTTCCGTCGTTCCCTCCCCGTTGACAGGCCCCTCCCTCGCACGTCATTATGTGAATGCGTTGTCCGTTCACCTGTCCCGCTCGATCGTAAGGGAGGGCTCATGTCGCGCCTGTTCCCGCTCCTCGCCCTGCTGTTCGCCCTTCCCGTCGGGTCCGCCGATCCCTCCGACCGGGATCCCAGGCCGGAGGAGTGGGGATACCATCCCGAGGACGGCTCCGTCACGCCCGTCAACCCCCCGTCGTTGACCTGGATCCACGACGAGAAGGCTGTCGCCTATGCCGTCCAGTGGTCGGCGAAGACGGACTTCTCCGACGCCGTCACCGTCGGGGGCATCCGCTGGTGCGTCTACACGCACTCCGAGCCCCTGAAGGCGGGGGCGTATGTCTGGCGGTATCGGGTGACGCGGAAGGGGGGGGAGGACTCGGATTGGAGCCGGGCGCGTCGATTCTCGGTCCCGCCTGATGCGACGCCTTTCCCGATGCCGACGCTCGCGGCGCTGACGGCGCGTGTCCCGAAGGCGCACCCGAGGCTCTACGTCCGCCCGGAAGATCTCCCGAGGCTGAAGACCCACGCGGAGGGGGAGGGGAAGGCGGATCTCGACGCCCTGCGGAGGCGCGCCGACGCGCTCCTGAAGGAAGGCCCGACGCCCGAGCCGACGGTCCGAGGCTCGAAGAGCGACGAGAAGACGCGGGAATTCTGGTGGTCGAACCGGATGCAGACAGAGAAGGCGTGCATGGAGGCGGAGGCGCTGGCCTTCGCCTGGCTTCTGACCGGCGAGACGCGGTACGGCGAGGGGGCGAGGCGCTGGCTGCTCCACCTCGCGTCGTGGGACCCGGACGGACCGACGCAGATCGCGCTCAACTGCGAGGCCGCCAAGCCGATGCTCTACCGCGTCTCGCGCGCCTACGACTGGGCGTACGACGCCCTCGCCCCGGAGGACCGCGCGAAGGTCGCGGCCGCCATGCGCCGGCGCGGACAGGACGCCTGGAAGCACGGCGAGATGAAACAGGGC
Source organism: uncultured Planctomycetia bacterium (assembly GCA_964445475.1). Classification (GTDB taxonomy): domain Bacteria; phylum Planctomycetota; class MHYJ01; order CAYUME01; family CAYUME01; genus CAYUME01. The sequence continues at coordinate 852 of CAYUME010000697.1, read as the reverse complement.
CATGGCCATCTTTCCCAGCCCTACAGAAGCCACGGCAACCGGATCTGGCACAAGATGGGGGAGCTGGCGATCGCATTCCTCGGCGACGTCCCCGAGGCGGAGACGTGGCTCGACTACGCCGTCAACAAGTTCTACGCCGCCTATCCCGTCTGGTCCGACGACGACGGCGGCTGGCATGAGGGGCTGTCGTACCTCTCCAGCTACATGTCGAAGTTCGTGACGTGGGCGGGGTATGCGAAGACGACGCTCGGCATCGAAAGCTTCCAGAAGCCCTTCCAGTGGATGCTGCACGGGCTGTCGGAGTTCAAGCTGGAGGGGGAACGCGACCTGGTCCTGAACCGCGGGCACGCGGGACTCCGGGTTCAGTACGTCGCGCCGCCGGGCCTGGAGCTGACACTGCGCCAGTGGACGGGCTTCGAGCCGGACGTCGACAAGAAGTACCTCGACGCGGTCAAGAAGGGCGAGTTCCCGCCGCAGTGGCACGCCGAGGCGGCGACAGCCGCGCCGCGCGACCGCGCCTTCGTGCTGACGGTGCTGCGGCCGTACCGGGCGGGGAAGGCGACCGACCCCGTGCTGAAGGTCACGTCGGACGAGGCCCGGACCGTGATCCGGTTTCCCGCGCCCGATGGCGCCTCGGTCGAGGTCGAGTTCCGAAATCCGACGGTCGGGGCGCCCGGAGCGGCGGTGGGGGCGCGGAGCGGGGATCGGAAATGGGCGTTTGGCAAGTGAGGGACGAAGGAACGGCCGAGTACGCGATACGCGAACGCGACACGAGCACGAAACACGAGTACGGTGAACGGGTGGACGGACACACTGAACCGCACGGAGCGGCTCACGGCCGCCGGGAGGGGA
>CAYUME010000696.1:0-3274 GCA_964445475.1 uncultured Planctomycetia bacterium | reverse complement strand
TGTCCAGGCCTTCAACCGCCGCGTCGGGCGGGCCGGCGCGAACGGCGTCTCCCTGGCCCCTCCCCTCTCGGAGGACGAGGCGCTGACCTGGGGCGGGCTCCTGGCCGTGACCGGGGGAATGCTGATCGTCGGGGACGACATGACCACCCTGCCCCCGGGTCGGGTCGCCCTGCACCAGAAGCTCCTGCCTCCCGTCCCCGCCGGGGCTCGGGCCGTCGACCTGTTCGACGCGGACCCGCACGGCGACAAGACGGGGACCGTGCTTCCCCCGGCCATCTGGCACCGCCCCGTCCCGTGGTGCGGCGTCCGCGCCGACTTGGTGCTGCTCGTCAACTGGACGGACGCCCCCGCACGCATCACCGTCCCGCTCGCGCGCCTGGGGCTCCGGGACGGGGAGCCGCGCGTGGCCTGTGACCTCGTCGAGGAGGCGATCCACCGGCCCGAGGGCCGCTCGATCGGGGCGACGCTTCGGCCGCACGCCTCGTGCCGGCTCCTCCTCCTCCCCGACGTCGGCCGCCCCCAGGTCGCAGGGACGTCGCGCCATCTCGTCCCCGGCGTGGTGGATCTGGAACGGGTCGGATGGGACGACGCAGGACGCGTCCTGAGCGGCCGATCGCACCGGCTGATTCCGGCCGAAGCCCGCGTCCTCGGCACCGCGGAGCCGGACTACGCCATCCTCGTCCACGTGCCGGAGGGATTCCGCCTCGCGCGGGCCGAAGCCTCCTCCCCCTGCCTGGCCGCAAGCGCCGGTCCCGACCTCCTCCGCCTCGAATTCCCCGACCTGCAGGTCGATTCGGTCACGTGGACGCTCCGCTTCACGAAATAGAGGAGACGGAAGGCACCGGACGAAAGCGACAAGGCCGGCAACGCCTCGCCGTCTCCGGTCCCGTTCCGCCGTATGCCTTTCAGGGGCGATCCGGACCAGACGTCGCCGCCACCGCCTTTCAGGAGCCCCCCATGCCCGCGTACACCGCCGTCCATGCCCGATCGGGGATCCGGGTCCGCATCCCCCCGATCGAGTCGTGGCCCAACCAGTTCCGGGGAACGGTCATCACCGTCGAGGCGCTCGAGTTCACCTCCGTCTGCCCGAAGACGGGCCTTCCCGACTTCGGCCGGATCACGATCCAGTACGAACCGAGGAACGCCTGCCTCGAACTGAAGTCGCTCAAGATGTACCTGCTGGCTTATCGGAATGTCGGGATCTTCTACGAGAATGCCGTGAACCGGATCCTGGCGGACGTGGTGAAAGCCGCCAAGCCCGTTTGGGCGCTCGTGCGGGGGGACTTCAACATCCGGGGCGGGATGCGTGCGACGGTCGAGGCGAGACACCCGAAGGGGGGACGGAGGGGATGACGGGAACCCGGGCGCGCCGCCCGGCGGCGGTCAGTTGCGCTTCGGGTCCGGCTGGAGGCAGGGATCGTATCCCTTCTGCTTGAGCACGTCCTTGAGGATCTCCACGGCCACCTGGAAGTCCAGGGATCCCTCCTTTTTCAGCTTCTTCGAGAAGGTCTCCACGATGTCGACCGTCTCGGGGTGCGACTTGTCCGTCCCGCCCTGGACCAGATAGGTCTCCCCGCGGGTGACCCGGGTGTGCCCGTCGCCCTGAAGGTCCTGGCCGAGGATGATATGGGCCGGCTTCCGCCGGGATCGTTTCCGCTTCATGCGCGCACCTTAGAATCACGCTGGGCGTGTTGCAACGACGTTTTGAGGCGGCTCGGCGGGGGACCAAAACGACTTCGGGACACGACCGGACGTACTCTTCACCGTCCGGCCGCGGGAGTCAGACGATCCCGAACCCCCTGCATGAAGGTCTCCAGGTGCTCCCCGGTCGCCTTCTCGCCGAGCGCCTCGAGACCGACGAGGAAGGCGCCGCCGAGCGGCGGGAGCACGGGGGGAAGGATCTCCGCGTCGGGACAGGACGCGCGGACCGTGTCCCGGAAGGCGTCCAGGAAGGGAGCCGAGCCCTCGAACACGGCGCCGTGGTGGGAGACGATGCAGCGCCCTTTCATGTCGAGGGTCCGGATCGTGGCGGCCACCGCATGCCCCAGGTCGGATCCCGCGCGACGCATCACGTCCAGGGCGGCCCGGTCGCCGCGGTCGGCCGCTTCCGACACGACCACCGCCAGGGCCGCCAGGCGGTCGCGCGTCATCGACTTCGCGTACACGGCGTCCGGTGCGTCCGCGAAACGGCGGAGGCCGAGGGCCCGGGCGAACCGCGGGGCCAGGGCGCTCGGTTCGTCCCGGCCGTCGCAGGACCGCCAGGCGGCGCGAAGCGCGTCGAGCACGAGGCCGTAGCCGGACCCCTCGTCGCCCAGGATCGGCCCGCCGCCCCCGGCCTTCGCCCACCGACCGGAGTCGATGGACATCCCGAAGACGGAAGAGCCCGTCCCGGACACGGCGACCACGCCATGGCCTTCGGGGATGGCGCCCCGGAGGGCGATGACGGCGTCACCCGTCACGGTGACGCGGGCCCTCCGGGAAAGACCGCGCAGGATCCGGATCGCCGTCTCCCGGTTTCGCCCGTCGTGAAAGACCCCGGCAAGCCCCGCCCCCATGGAACGGACGCTCGCCAGATCCAGCCCGGCGTCGGCCAGCGCCGCTCGGGCCGCCGCCGCCAGGTTCCGACGCAGGTCCCGTTCCGGGCAGAGCACCACGTTGGTGGGGCCCGCCCTCCCCAGCCCCAGGATGCGTCCCCCCCGCGACACGGCCGCGCACCGGGTCCGCGTCCCGCCGCCGTCGAAGGCCAGGACGACCCCCCCGGGCGTCTTCACGCCGGGAACTCGAGCCTCGCGACGCGTCTTCATGCGCACACTCTCCATCCGGCGCGTAGTTCCGTCAAGCGTTTTACGTCGAAACATCCCGGTCCGCGGCGTGTTGAACCTCCGGACCCGGAACAGCGCGCGCCGGCCGTCCGCGGGATCCGATCCGGCAAGCGCGCACCCCCTCTTTCAGGAGAGACCCCATGACGCGCATCGCGACGACGACGCTCGCGACCGTGCTGGCACTCGGCGGTGCGACGCTGGCCGCGGCCCAGGACAACCCGGGCCCCCGCGCCGCGAAGCCCGCCCGCGAGCGCGCCGCGGGCAAGGACCTCGACGCCCTCTTCTCCCGCTTCGACCGGAACGGGGACGGCGCCATCACCCGGGACGAGTTCCCCAAGCCCGAGCGGTTCGACGCCCTCGACGCCGACCGGGACGGCACGCTGACCAAGCAGGAACTGCAGTCACGCCTCGGCGAGGCCGCCGGCCAGAAGATCGCCGCCGCCCGGCTGACG
>CAYUME010000695.1:0-3275 GCA_964445475.1 uncultured Planctomycetia bacterium | reverse complement strand
CGGCGCCTTCCCGTAGAGCGGCCCCGTCTCGAGGGGCGGGGCGTCGGAGAAGGGCGGCCGGAAATCCGCGCCGCGGTTCGGCGCGGCGGCGACATAGCCCTGCAGCTTCGTCTTGGAGAAGCAGGCGCAGGCGTTCGGCGGCGCGTAGACGAGGCCGTTGGCCGGCAGGATCCCGTACTGGCACGTCCCGCGGACCCAGCTGTTGTTCCCCACCCAGCCCTTCTCGGCGTCGATCACCTCGATGCCGGACCGGCCGGTGAAGAGGAGCCGCTCGGTGGCCTTGTTCCGGTAGCAGCGGTGGTGGGCCATGCCCACGCGGTCGCCCTTCCAGGGGAGTGGAGGCTTCGGCGCGCCCGTCTTCAGGTCGTACCGCTTGAAGTCGCCGCCCACCCAGACGGTGTCACCCAGGACGAAGACGTCCGCCGGCGAGTTGTACCCTTCGCTGCAGTCTGTCGACCAGAGCGCCTTCCCGGTCCCGGCGTCGTACGCCGTCAGCTCGCATTTGGCCTTGCGGGGGAATCCCGGCTCGTCCCAGCCGTGGACGCCCCAGGCGATCTTGCCGTCTGAGGGCGCGTCCTTCCCGCCGGGAACGCGGTCGGCGCAAAGCAGCACGCCGCCCGCGGCGACCACGGTCGGGGCGGAGAAGGACATGCGCCTGGCCACGGTCGGGCGAGGAGTCGTCCAGACTTCCTTCCCTGTGCGGGCGTCGAGGCGAAGGACGCCGGCCGTGCTCTGGCAGAAGACGGCGGGCCCGTCGACCGTCAGCGTCAGGGGCAGGAGGAAGGCGTTCCCGAACGTCTTTTTCCAGATCGGGGCTCCCGTGCCGGCCTCGATCGCCGTCACGAAGCGGAAGGACGTCGGCTCGGGCTCGTTCCGCGCAAAGAGGCCGCCTCCCGTGCGGTCGGCCTCGGAGGTCCCGACGACGAGATAGAGGACGCCGTCGGCAACCACGATCTCCTCCGTCCGCTCGGTTCCCGCGTAGACGCGCCGGACCGCGCCGGTCGCGGCGTCGAGGGCGGTCACGGGAGCGTCGAGGCCGAGCGTCGCGTAGACGGCGTCGCCGACCGCCACCAGCCGGCGGGGGAGGTGGACGGGGCCCGCGCGGAAATGGCGGAGGTGGTCCGACCACCGGGGGACGGGCTTCGACCAGAGCGTCATCCCGTTGAAGGCGTCCTGGGCGACCAGCTCCCACTGGCCCAGGTAGCGGATGGAGGCGAGGGGGGCCCGGTCGAGGATGGAGAAGAGCCGGCCGTTGGCCGTGACCGCCGCGCTCAGGCTGGCCAGCTCCTCGTGGCTCCGGCCCCAGCGCGGGCTCGAGACCCACTGGAGGGAGCGCGGCGCGTCCGCCACCCGGTCTTTCGCCACGGCGTTGTTGTCCGGGCCGTGCAGGAAGTGGGTCCACTCGTCGATCGTCACGGGCCGGGGCTTGACGGCCTTCGCGTCGCCGATCACCGCCACGCCGCCCGGCGCGAGGACCCGCATCACCTCGTCCATCGGAGCCTTCCCGAGCCGGTCGGCGACAATAACGTTTACGAGATTGTCCACATAGGGGAGCTGCGCCCCGTCGAAGACGTCCGCCGTGACGGGGCCGTAGAGCCCCTTCGACCGGATGTGCGTGCGCGCCTTCTCGACGGCCGCCGGGTCCGTGTCGAGGCCGTGGACGAGGTACCGGTCGTCGGCGCGCAGGGCGGCGGTGAGCGTGCCGTCGCCGCAGCCGAGGTGGACGACGATCCCGCCGGTCGCCCCGGCGTCCTCGAGGATCCGCCGGGCGTCCTGGGCGGGGGCCGCCGGCACGGTGAAGGCCAGGAGCAGGGTCGCAAGCGTGGCGTGGCGGATCACCGGAGACTCTCCTGACCTTGTTCGACGTGTCATCGACAGGAGGCAAGCGTGGCGAGGGGCGAGGTATTCAGCTCACGGCCGGTCGATTGTTACTGTATTGTGCATCGTCCGGAGGCGAGGATACAGCATTCATGTATACAGAAGCGAGACCCCCGCCAGCTGCCTCCCGGTGAGGATCATCCGCGCGTAGGGCTCGGGAAGGCCGGCGCGGCGGACGTCGGCGACGGCGCCCGCGACATCGTACGGCACCCGGACGTGGCGGACGCGGAGCCGGCCCGGCGCCAGGTCGAGGATCGCGTAGCAGGCCTGCGTCGGCCGGTCCTCCGGCCGCCCGACGCTCCCGACGTTGACGAACCCCGTCTTTCGGGCGCGGCCGACGAACGGCACGTGGGCGTGGCCTGCCACGACGACGTCCGCACGCGCCGCACGGGCCAGCTCCCGCAGCCGCTTCCGCGGCGTCTCCGGCGAGAGGTACTCCTCGTCGGACGCGGGGCTGCCATGCACAAGGAGGATGTCGTGTCCCCCGCGGCGGAGGCGGATCGACCCGGGGAGGGCGCGGAGCCAGGCGCGGTCGACGGGCGCGAGCTGGCCCCAGGTCCACCGGTGGGTGAGCCGCTTGAGGGAGACGGGGCCGCGGTCCCGCGCCGCGCCCGTCCCGGCCACGCGGAAGAGCTTGCGGTCGAGGTTCCCCGCGATGCCGGGGATCTTCCGGCGGCGCAGGAGGGCGACGACCTCGCGCGGGGCGGCGCCGTATCCCACGACGTCGCCCGCGCAGAGGATTTCCCGGATTCCCCGTCGGTCGATGTCCGCCAGCACGGCCGCGAGGGCCTGGCGGTTGGCGTGGACGTCGCCGATCACGGCAAGGGTCGCGGGGGCGTCGTCAACGGCCCCGGCCGTCCGGCGGAACGCGTCCCAGGCCGGCGCGCGGCGCCGGAACGCCGCCACGAGGCGGCGGTAGAGGGCGCGGCGGTGACGTGCCCGGTCCTGGCGGAAGGTCCCCGTCCCGTCGCCGGCGTCTGCCGGCAGCGCGGCAAGCCAGACGTCACAGTCATGGAGGTCGCCGAGGATCTCCTGCAGGGCCCGGGCGTCCGCGATCGGGCGCGCCGCTTCGCGACCGAGGATCGGGCGGAGGGTCTCCAGGGTGTAGCGCAGCCGCTTGGCCGCGATGCGGAGGCGGTGGTGGTCGTCGGCGGCCCCCTCCCGGAAGACGGCGGGCGCGAGGGCGAGGAAGGCGCCCAGGCGCTTCCGAATCCGGCGGGAGGCAAAGGCGCGCGCCCCCGGGTCGGAGGACGCCGCGGCGGCCGACGCGCGGCGTCCGGCCCAGCGGGCGACCGCCGGCAGCGTGCCGTCGTCGCGAAGGCGCCGCACGGCCCTGTTCACGGCCCGCTGCGCCTCCGCCCGGCGCGACCGGAGCCTCGACTGCAGCCGGGCCAGGC
>CAYUME010000694.1:0-3281 GCA_964445475.1 uncultured Planctomycetia bacterium | reverse complement strand
AACTCGACCGACTCCCCCTTCTGGAAGCCGAGGTCGGCGAAGGCGCAGGCCACCTCGATCACCGCGTCCACCGCCGCCCGGGCCGGGCGCGTCTCCCCCACCCCTTCGGGGTCCGTGATCTGCGCGCGGAGCTCGCCGTTGCCCTGGACGCGGACGAACCGACGGCGGGGCTGGATGAAGACGATGCGGAGGCCCTCGCCCCGGAGGAGCTCCTGCACCGGCGTCTCCGGCGGCGCGTCGACGCGCAGGTAGACGTGCGCCGCATCGAACCCGTAGTGGAGGTCGCGGATCGCCTTCTGCCCGGCCCGCCCCATGGCGCTCATGTCGCCCTGCGGGTCGTAGTGGCCGGCACCCTCCCACTCGAAGTAGTCCGTGCTCCGGCCGTCGACGGTGACGCGCAGCATCCCCGCGGGCTCGAGGAAGACGGGATGGGAGATCCGCTGCTTGATCGGCCGCGAGAGGTCGGCGGGGGGGGTCTGCTTGATGGCGTGATACGCGTTCATCAAATGGCGGCGGAAGAGGGCGTCGAAATCGCCGTCCAGGGCCGTGGCGAAATCCTCGCCGTACCACCAGAACCAGTCGCTGCCTTCGGCGGCAAAGATGCAGCGCCAGGCCAGGTCGAGGTCGTGCCGTACCGTGTCGGGGGTGTCCGCGTCGTAGCCGCCGGAAAAGCCCAACTGGCGGGCGGCCTCCTCCGTCCAGCCGTGGGCCCGGGAGGCCGCGCGCACGAACTCCCGCACGCGGTTGAGGAGCTCCCACGCGCGCCGGTCCTCGTCGTGCCCCACCCAGACGTGGAAGTCGTGGTTGATCCAGGAGCCGGCGTAGAGGTGGGAGAGATGGCCGGGCTGGGCGCGCTCGCAGGCGTCGGAGAAGGTCGACATCGAGATGCCCGGCAGCCTTGTCATCCGCTCGTAGAGCCCGCGGAGGAAGGGGACCGCGTTCCCCGGGTAGTGCTCCCAGGGGTTCTCCCCGTCCAGGACGACGCCGACGACCCATTCGCCCGGCGGGAGGGCGTCGCGGATGTACTCCATCCGGCGGCTGAAATCATTGACCGCGTCGGCCGGCGCGTACCGCTGGTAGTCGAAGCTGAGGAGGTTGGAGAGCACGGCGTCCCGGAAGACGACGAGGGCGGACTGTCCGTCCACCTCGCGCCGGTAGGGGCGGTAGAGGGCGTCGGGCTGGAGGGGGACGCCGCGCCCGTCGCGCGGGAACCCGTGGCCGATGGAGTGGGAGAGGATGGCCTCGTCCGTGGCCATCCAGCGGATGCCGGCGGCGCCGGCCACCGCCACGACCTCGTCGCTGACGGATCCCTCCGAAGGCCAGAGGCCGCGGGGGCGGCGGCCGAGGAGCCGCTCGTGGAGGATCTGGCCCTCCCGGAGCTGCCGCTCGGCGTCGACGCGCAGGGTCCGTTGGCGAGCCGGGAGGCGGACGTGGGGCATGGACTCCCGGGCCGATTCCATGTTGCAGAGGAGCGGGAGGATCGGATGGTAGTACGGGCTCATCGCGATCTCGATCTGGCCCTTGTCGGCGAGCGCCTTGTGGAGGGGCAGGATGCGCCCGAGGATCTCCACCTGCTTGGCCAGCACGAACGTCTTGTCTCCCTCGGTGAACTCCCGTCCCTTCCGGCGGAGCTCCACGAGCTCCGGCTCCCGCTCGAAGACGAGGGGGTGGAACCAGACGAGGTTGGCGAGCACCTGGAGGTCCCGCAGGTCCTGGTCCGAGAACCGGCGGGCCGTTTTCTCGGCGGGGCTCTTCCCGTACTCCGCCCGCTCCCAGAGCTCGGCGTAGCGTGGATGCGGCCGGATCATCCGCTCGGGGTGCGCCATGAACAGGAACCGGATCAGGAACTGGCGCTCGTCCGGCTCGAGCGACGCCGCGTTGCGCCGGCACAGCGAGAGCAGCCGATCCTCCCCCGCACCGGTCACGTAGGTCTCGATCTGGTCGACCAGGCTCGGGACGAGGTTGATCGTGGCGCGTGCCGCGGGGTTCTCCTCCAGGAGGGCCGCCATCCCGAAGTAGTCCTTGATCCCGTGCAGCCGGACCCAAGGCTGGACGAGCTGCTTCGTCAACAAGTCGCGGTAGCAGGGCTGGTGCTGGTGCCAGAGGAAACAGAGGTGAACGTGAGCGGACATGGGGTCCGTGCCCTCGCGTGGGGCCTTTTTGACGTTTGAGAAAGGGGATTATATGCGGTGCCCGGGGGCATGCAAGGGCATTTCCGGCGGGCAGCCCGGGACGTCAAGTGGAGGTTGTCTTCCGCACAACGGTTACTTGAGGGAGGAGCCTCCGCCTTCGCCGGAGGCGCGGCGGACGGAGCGGGTCCCCGCGGTGCAAGCGGTCACGCCTTCAGGCCGTCGAAAAACGCCGACAACGCGGCGTTGACGGCCTCCGGGTTTTCCATGGGGGCCATGTGCCCCGCGTCGGGGATCACGACCAGCCGGCCGTTCGGGGTGCGCGCGCACATCCCTCCGGCCTCCTCGGGGGGCGAGAGGGCGTCGTGGGCGCCGACGAGAAAGAGGGCGGGGACGCCGAGGGTGTGGAGGGTCGGGGTGGAGTCGGGGCGGTCCGCCATGCCCTGCAGGGCGCCGCGCACGCCTTCGACGGGCGCGCGCAGGATGATGCGGCGGAGACGGTCCACCTGCTCGGGGCGGCTCGAGAGGGTCGAAGGGGCGAGCAGTCGGGGGATCATCCCGTGGGCGATCGGGGCCATGCCCTGCGCGGCCGCCCGTTCGGCCATATCCGCCCGGCTGGCCCGGGCCTCCGGCGCGTCCGCGGCGGCCTTCGTGTCGCAGAAGGCATAGCCCCGAGCGCGGGCCGCGTGCCGCCGGGCGAAGGCGAACGCCACGTAGCCGCCCATCGAAAGGCCGACGACCACGGCCTTGCGGACCTGGAGGTGGTCGAGCAGTGCGGCCGTGTCGTCCGCGAAACGGTCCATCGAGACGGCGCCGGGGGGGGCCTTCGACTCGCCGAACCCGCGCTGGTCGGGAACGATCAGGCGGAAGCGGGAATGAAGGGCCTCGACTTGCGCGTCCCACATGGTGCGGTCCAGGGGGAATCCGTGGAGCAGGACGACCGGCGTGCCGCGACCCGTGTCGGTGTACGCCAAGGGGACGCCGTGGATGGTCGCCGTGTTTGTCATGGAGGAGACTCCGGGCCGGGGGCGCGGCGAGTCCTTCCACTATAAGAGGGATTGACCGGTTGTCAATGCTGCGGTTCCGGGGCCGGGGGCGGACACGGGAATCCGGGGCGTCCCGTGTCCACGGCCATGGGGGGGTAGGAGTGAA
>CAYUME010000693.1:0-3285 GCA_964445475.1 uncultured Planctomycetia bacterium | reverse complement strand
GAACGCCGCCCGCCCCCGGATCCGCATCCACCCCGACTCCGCGATCCCGGACGTCCCGTCGGCCGAACCGGTCGGCCAGCGCCCCGATCACCGGGAGAAGCCCCGCCTCCGCCACCCCGATGAGGCCCGCCCGGGCTCCCAACAGGAGTCCGAGCAGGAGGCCGCCCGCCCCTCCCCACAAGCCGAACCAAAGGGCCGGGGGAATCCAGAAGCCCGCGGGGATCCACCCCATCGCCCCGAAAGCCGCGCACAGGACCTCCCCCGCGGCGACGCCGGCCAGGACGCCGATCGCCGCCCCGCGCCAGAGACCGCGGGCGAACGGGCGGCCGACCGCGCCCCAGCCCGTCCGCAGGGCGCCTCGCAGGCTCTCCAGCCGCTCGCGACTCGCCGGGGGCGGCAGCCTCTCTTCCATGGCAGGAACGTACAGGCCGGATCGCGTGCCGTCAACGCCCGGGAATCCAATAATCTTGACAGCCAACCGGAGCGTCAGTATGGTGCCTCGCGGTCCCGGCCTCGTCAATCATTCTTGTCCAGGAGAGCCACCATGCGAATCCGGTTGATCCTTGCGCTGGCGGTGGGCGGGTTCCTGGTTCCCGGATGCAAGGGAACGGACAAGCAGGACGAAGCGGCCCCGGCCAGCCAGCCGGCCGCCAAGCCGGAGACGGCCCCGGCGGCAGCCCCCGCCAAGCGGCTCGGCCCCTTCCAGACCGACGGCGACGGTTTCGTCAACAACTGGCTGATCGTCGGCCCCTTCCCGAATCCCGGCGAGCGCCCGGACAACAAGGGCTTCGACATCGACTACCTGAAGGACTGCGGCGGCGAGGCCGGCCACGTCCCCGCCAACGGCATGACGATCGCCACCGGCGGGGCGAAGGAGGGCGAAAAGAGGCCCGTGACGTGGCTGCCCTACGCCGGCTCCGGCGGCACGACCGATTTCCTCGCCGTCCCGCACCTGAAGCTCGAGGACCAGCAGGACGACGTCCTCACCTATTCCGCCTGCTGGATCGAGAGCGAAAAGGACCAGGACGTGGAGGTCCGGGTCGGCTCCGACGACGGCTACAAGCTCTGGATCGACAACAAGCACATCAAGGACGTCCACGAGTACCGCGCCCCCGAGATAGACCAGGAGACCTACAAGGTCAAGCTCGCGGCGGGCCGGAAGACGCTGGTCCTCATCAAGGTCGACCAGGACTGGGGCGGCTACTGCTTCATGCTGCGCCTCGTGACGGCCGACGGCAAGAAGGCCCCCGGCATCAAGGTGTGGAACTGATCCGCCGTCCTCGCCGATCGAGACGGCCGGCAGGCGAAAGCGTGCCGGCCGTTTTTGTTTCCGCGCGGGCGAAAAAAAACGGCCGGCCGGGGCGTCCCCGGCCGGCCGATGGGTCGTCGTGGCGGAATCAGCTCTTTTTCGCGGGGGCCGCCGCGGCGGCAGCCGGGTAGACGCTCACGTGCCGGCCGCCCTCGTACTTCACGACGCCGTCGACCAGGGAGAAGAGCGTGAAGTCGCGGCCGACGCTGACGTTCTTCCCGGGACGGAAGCAGGACCCGCACTGTCGGACCAGGATGTTCCCGGCCCGGACCGTCTGGCCCGCGTACATCTTGATGCCGCGCCGCTGCGAGTTGGAATCGCGCCCGTTGCGGCTGGTGCCCTGCCCTTTCTTGTGTGCCATGTCCTGTCTCCCCAGCTGGAGACCCGGCGGTGCGCCGGGTCGGAAGGGGGACATATATATGGAAAGGGCGGGTGGAAGTCAAACCATTTCGCCCCTCGCCAAGGCTTCCTCAGCGGCCCTCCGCGATCCATCGAGCCCACTGCGCCTCCGCCTTCGCCGGATCGCACCGGGCACGATCTAACTTTGATTCCCCGCGGGAGGATCCTATAATTGCGGACCTTTCCCTCCGGAGGAAACCGCCGTGTCGACCGCCAGGGTGGGACTGATCGGGCTGGGGACCGTCGGGAGCGGGGTGGCGAAGCTCCTGCGCGAGCGCCGGGAGGAGATCCGCGCGCGCACCGGGATGAACCTGGAGCTCGTCTGCGCCGCCGACCTCCACCGGGAGCGCGCGAAGGCGCTGCGGCTGCCCGCGTCCCTCTTCACGACCGACGCGGAGCGGCTCCTCGCGCGCGAGGATCTCGACATCGTCATCGAGCTCATCGGCGGCCTGGAGCCCGCGCGCGCCTTCATCCGGAAGGCCCTCGCGCGGGGCCGCAGCGTCGTCACGGCAAACAAGCACCTGCTCGCCGAGCGCTACCGCGAGCTGACCGAGGCCGCCGCCGACGGCGGCGCGGCGCTCTTCTTCGAGGCCTCCGTCGCCGGCGGCATCCCCATCCTCAAGGCCCTCCGCGAAGGCCTGGCCGCCAACCGCGTCCGCGAGGTCGAGGGCATCGTCAACGGCACCTGCAACTACATCCTCACCCAGATGGCCGGGGAAGGGACGGACTTCAAGGTCGCGCTGGCCGGAGCCCAGGCGGCGGGATACGCCGAGGCCAACCCCGCGCTCGACATCGAGGGGCACGACAGCGCCCACAAGCTGGTCGTCCTCTCCGCCCTCGCCTTCGGCCGGGTCTTCCGGCTCCGGGACGTCCATGTGGAGGGAATCACCCGCGTCAGCCGCGAGGACATCCGCTACGCCGGCGAGATGGGCTTTGCCGTCAAGCTCGTCGCCGCCGGCCGGCGCTCCGACGGCGGCTTCGACCTCCGCGTCCACCCCACGCTCCTTCCCAAGGACCACCCTTTGGCCGCGGTGAACGGCGTCTTCAACGCCGTGCTGGTCGAGGCCGACGCCGCGGGGCGGCTCATGGTCTACGGCCGCGGCGCCGGGCAGATGCCGACCGCGAGCGCCGTGCTGGCCGACGTCATCGACGCCGCGCGCTGGCGCGAGCTCCCCGCGGAGTCGCACGCGCGCCGGGCGGGCCGGCTCGAGGACGGCCGCGTGCTGCCGATGGCCGAGACGCGCTCCCGCTTCTTCATCCGCTTCAACGTCGCCGACCGGTTCGGCGTCCTCGGCCGCATCGCCACCGAGCTCGGCCGCCACAAGGTCTCCATCCAGGTGGTGCTCCAGAAGGAGCAGCGCGCCGACGGCACCGTGCCCGTCGTGATGCTCTCCCATCCCGCCCGCGAGGCCGACTTCCGCCGCGCCCTCGCGCGCCTCGACACGCTCGACTTCGTCCGCGAGCCCGCCTCCTTCCTCCGCGTCGCCGGCGACTGACGCCGCGACCGCGGTGCCGCCGCCCGTCCCGGGTCCGGGGACCCCGTCGCCGTTTTGTTCCCCCGCGCCGTCCATTCTGGT
>CAYUME010000692.1:0-3287 GCA_964445475.1 uncultured Planctomycetia bacterium | reverse complement strand
TGGTCTTGCCGGTGGGCATCACACGGTACTTCACGACGAATGATCGCGCTGCAGCGCCCCGACGGCTGCTGCTTCGTCCACGAGACCCGCGTCCTCCCGCCGGGCCCGGCGCACGACGCCCTCACCCGCAAGCACGTCGAGCGGCTCGTCAAATTCCTCCTCTGGCAGCAGGGGGGCTCCCGGATCGTCGTCGGCGGCAGCCCCGAGGCGGCCGCGATGCTCCACGCGGCCTACGCCCCCGGCGGCGACCGGGCCTTCGACCACGACATCGTCGGGAAGAAGATGTTCCTCGAGCCGATGACGGTCGAGGCGCGTCCCCTCGACCGGATGCCCGCCCCGCAGGCCCCTGCCATCTCGCTGGGCCGCCATCTTGACGGCTGCCGCATCGGCTTCGACCTCGGCGGGAGCGACCGGAAGTGCGCCGCCGTCGTCGACGGGAAGGTCGTCCACTCGGAGGAGGTGACCTGGGACCCGTACTTCCAGAAGGACCCGCAGTACCACGTCGCGGGCGTGCGGGATACGCTCCAGCGGGCCGCCGCGAAGCTGCCCCGCGTCGACGCCATCGGCGGCAGCGCGGCCGGCGTCTACGTCAACAACGAGGTCCGCGTCGCCTCCCTCTTCCGCGGCGTCGCCCCGGACGACTTCGACCGCGTCATCCGGCCGATGTTCCTGGGCCTCCGGAAGGAGTGGAACGACGTCCCCTTCGAGGTCGTCAATGACGGCGAGGTGACCGCGCTGGCCGGCTCGATGTCCATGAACGACAACGCCGTCCTCGGCGTCTCCATGGGCACCAGCCAGGCGGCCGGCTACGTCGACGGCGCCGGCCACATCACCGTCTGGCTCAACGAGCTCGCCTTCGTGCCGATCGACTACCGGGACGACGCGCCGGCGGACGAGTGGTCCGGGGACATCGGGTGCGGGGTGCAGTATTTCTCCCAGCAGGGCGTGGCACGCCTCGCCCCGAAGGCGGGGATGGACTTCCCGAGGGAGATGCCCCTGGCCGAGCGGCTCGTCGCGGTGCAGCAGAAGATGGCCGCCGGGGACGCCGGCGCGCGGAAGGTCTACGAGACGATCGGGACCTGCTTCGGCTACGCCATCGCCCACTACGCCGACTTCTACCCGGATCTCCGCAACCTCCTCGTCCTCGGGCGCGTCACGTCGGGCGCGGGCGGGGAGGTGACCCTTGAGGAGGCGGGGCGCGTGCTGCGCGAGGAGTTCCCCGCCCTGGCCGAATCGATCCGGCTGCGGACGCCGAGCGAGCAGGACAAGCGCCACGGCCAGGCGATCGCGGCGGCCAGCCTGGCGGCGATCAACGTGTAACGCCGACAGGGCTCGCAGGAGCAAAGCGACGGCGGACCTGCAGGCCCCACCGCATCACCACCCTGTTTTCGCGCACGGCCCCTTCGCCCCTCCCGGGGAGCCCTCCTGAATCGGGGAAATCCCCCCTCCGGGTCAATGGGGATGCCCTCCGCTCCGATTCGGGGGAACCGGCAGAGCGTCCTTGGGTCAGGGGGCGCGGTGCCGGGGAGTCCCGAGGCCGCGGCCACGCGCCGGGACTCGATGCCGCCCCGCTGCAGGATTCTCCGCGATTGTTGGTAACGATTTCCCCCGACCGGTAGAGTGCTTGTGGAGGCGCTCATGGCCGACAACGAACGATTCACGCGGGACTGGACGCGCGCCCACCCGGTCGTGGCCGCCTTCATCGGCTCCCTCATCCCCGATTTCCACGCCGCCGAGGATCTCCTCCAGGACGTCGCCGTCGTCCTGCTCCGCAAGTACGGGGAGTACGACCCGTCCCGCCCGTTCGTCGCGTGGGCGCTCGGGGTGGCGCGGTTGGAGGTCCTGTCGGCGCGGCGCGATTTCGCCCGCTGCCCGCTGACCCGGATGCCCGACCTGGCCGGGGCGGTCGCGGCGGCCTACGCGGAGATGGCCCCCGAGCTGGACGCGCGCGCGGCGGCGCTGCACGAGTGCGTCGAGCGCGTCGAAGGGCGCCCCCGCGAGGTCCTCCGCCTCCGCTACGAGTCCGCCCTGCCCCCCCGCGAGATCGCCTCCCGCATCGGCCTGCCGGCGGGCGCCGTGCGCGTCCTCCTCAGCCGCCTCCGGGCCTCCCTCCAGGACTGCATCGATCGCCGCGTGGCGGCGGCGGGAGGGACGCCGTGACGGACCCCCGCGAGCTGATGGACGCCCACCTGGACGGGGAGCTGACGCCGGAGCAGGCCGCCGAGCTGGCCACCTGGCTGGAGGCGGACCCGGAGCACGTGAAGGCGTTCGTCCGCGAGACGCACGCCCACCGACAGCTGCGGGACGCGCTGGTCGCCCGCGGGATGCAGGCGGAGCTGGCTGGGGCGGGCGCGACCCGCTCCCGTTCCCGGCTCGCGTCCCTGCGCCCGCCGCCCCCGGGTCGCTTCCCCCCCGCCGCCTGGCTGTCGGCCGCCGCGGCGGTCCTGCTCGGCACCGTCGCCCTGTGGTGGCCGGCATCCCCCCGCCGCGAGCGCGCCCCCCAGCGCCCCGCGGAGACTGCGGTCGCGGACGGGGACGCGCCCGCCGTCCGGGAGGAATTCGAGCGGCTGGATACCGAGCGCCGGCGGCTCCGGATGCGGCTCGACACCCTCGAGCGGCGCCGGCGCGACCTCCAGGCGGCCGCCACCGGGGCTGCAGCCGACCCGGCGCCCGGCGCCCCCGGCGCGCCGCGGGAATCCCTGACGCGGATCGAGGCCGACCGGCAGGCCGTCGAGGCGGAGATGGCGCAGGTGGTGGAGGCGATGAGTCGGGCCCGCACGGCGCTGGCCGACGTCGCCCCCGCGGCCGCCGCGGATCCGGGCTCCCCCGCCCCGCGCACCGCGGAGGCCCCGCCGACGTCCCCCGTACCCGGCACCCCCCGCGAGACGCGCACCGTCCTGGCCACCCTCGACCGGGCGGACGGGGAGGTCTTCCTCCTCGACGCGAACGGCACCCGGGCGCGCGCGGCCTCCCCCCGGTCGCGGGGGGTAGCGCAGGGCCGTGCCGTCGGCGCCCGCACCGCGCCGGCCGCCGGCGCCCACCCCCCCCGAGCTCGCGGCGGAGACCGAGCTCTCCCGGATCGACGACGGCCCCGCCGGCCGGCGCGTCCGGATCGAGCGCGGCGCCCTCGCCATCGACGCCGCCCGACAGCCCGCCGGGAAGCCCCTCGTCTTCGAGACGCCCCACGCCGAGGCGCGCGTGCTCGGGACCGCCTTCACGCTCGAGGTCCACCCCGAGTCGACCGCCCTGGCCGTCCGCGAGGGGCGCGTCCGTCTCGTCCGCCGCCG
>CAYUME010000691.1:0-3287 GCA_964445475.1 uncultured Planctomycetia bacterium | reverse complement strand
CAGCGCACGGTCGGCGTGATCGCCGGCGTCCCTCTCCTCGGCACCGACCAGTCGCCCTACATGATGCAGATGCTCCGCATGCAGGGCCGCCAGCCCGAGGGCCCCTGGACCCTCGTCGAGCACCTCCGCAAGCAGTACGACGTCAAGAAGGTCGACGTATCCGGCAGCGAGCCCGACGCCCCGAAGGAGCCGGCCATCCCCGCCGACATCGACTTCCTCCTGGTCGTCCACCCCAAGAACCTCGACGAGAAGACCCGGTTTGCCATCGACCAGTACGTCATGAAGGGCGGGAAGGCGATGGTCTTCGTCGACCCCCACTGCCTCCAGGACCGCCCCCCGATGCCCGACATGCAGATGCAGATGCAGCACCAGGCCTCCAGCGACCTCAATGACCTGCTCGAGGCCTGGGGGGTGCGGATGGAGCCCGGGCAGATCGCCGTCGACCGCGCCCTCGGCATCCGCGTCTCCCTCCGCCCCAACCAGCCGCCCGAGCGGTTCCCCGCCTACCTCCAGATCGGCGACGACCAGATGAACCGCGAGGAGGTCATCACGTCCGACCTCCACACCCTCCGCATGCTCTACCCGGGCGCCCTCACGAAGGTGGACGGCCGCACCACGGACGTCCGCCCCCTCCTCCAGACCAGCCCGGTCGGCAACACCTGGAAGCCCGCCGGCCCCTTCGAGCTCCAGTTCCCCGACCCCGCGGCCATCCGGAAGGCCGTCGGCGACGGCACGAAGCCCGTCATGCTGGCCTGCCTCGTCACGGGCAAGTTCAAGTCCCGGTTCCCCGACGGCATCGAGATCGAGGTCGACGCGCCGGCGGAGCCCCCGAAGGATGCGAACCCGGAGAAGAAGGCGGAAGACCCCCCCGTGTCGAAAAAGGAGGGCGAGAAGGGCGAGGCCGGCGGGACGGGCGAGGCCGAAAAGCCGGCGGCGAAGGCCGAGCCCTCGACGGACGGCGCGAAGCCCCCCGACGCGCCCGCCGCCGCAAGCGACGGCGCCCCGGCAGCCCCCGAGACCCCGAAGAAGGTCAAGAAGCGCCTCGCGCCGGTCACCGAGTCGGCCGCCGGCGCCACCGTCGTGGTGGTCGCCGACGTCGACTGCCTCACCGACATGGTCGCCTACGAGCGCACCTTCTTCGGCATGGCCCTCAGCGGCGACAACGCCTCCTTTGTCCTCAACGCGCTCGACTACCTGAGCGGATCGGACGACCTCATCGCCCTCCGCTCCCGGGGCCGCTACGGCCGCCCTTTCAAGGTCGTCGACGCCATCGAGCAGGAGGCGGAAAAGGCCACCTCCGAGGAGATCAACGCCATCAACGACAAGATCAAGCGGTACCAGGAGGACCTGGACAAGCTCGGCGGCGCCGCGACGGGGAAGGACGTCCGCCTGATCCAGAGCGAGGCCCTGGAGAAGCGTCGCGCGATCGAGGGGCAGATCCGCGAGGCCAACATGCAGCTCCGCAAGCTGCAGGCCGCGCGCCGCGAAAAGGTCGAGGCCCTGGGCCTCTGGCTCAAGACCGTCAACATCACCGCGGCCCCGGCCGTCATCCTGGTCATCGCCATCGCCCTCGCGATGGTCCGCTGGCTCCGGGCCAAGCGGTATGCCGCTCGGAGGGCGTAACCCATGATCGTCAACACCCGTCAGCTCGCGATCCTGGCCGGCGTCGCCGGCGCCCTCCTCCTCGCCACCCTCCTGCTCTACGGCGTCGAGCGCAAGCCCGCCGTCGAGGCGCAGAAGGGGGCCCTCCTCGTCCAGGGCCTCGACCTCGACCGGGTCGCCCGCATCGCCCTCTCCAAGAAGGACAAGGCCGTCACCCTCGTCAAACAGGAGGATCTCTACACCGTCTCCGAGCGAAAGGGCTGCCCCGCCTCAATCAAAAAGGTCAACGACCTCCTCGTCGAGGTCCTCGGCCTCCGCATCGCCGCGAAGGTCACGGACTCGGCCGCCAACCACGCCGACCTCGGCGTCGTCCCGGGCGGCGAGGAGACCGTCCGCGTCGCCTTCGAAGACAAGGACGGCAAGCCCCTCGTCGCCATCCTCGTCGGCAAGAACGTCCCCAGCGGCGGCGGCCGGTACGTTCGCCTCGACGGGCAAAGCGCCGTCTACGAATCCGAGAAGGGGCTCTGGCTCGACGTCGAGCCCTCCGCCCACCTCGACCGGGACCTGGTCGACGTGAAGAAGGACGACGTGGAGCGCGTCGCCGTCACCCTCCCCGACGGCCGCTACGCGATCGCGCGCAACGCCGACAAGAAGATCGTCCTCGACGCGGTCCCCGAGGGGCGGAAGCAGAAGGATTGGGAGGTCGAGTCGGCCTTCGACGCCCTCGCCGCCTTCTCGTTCGACGACGTCGTCACGGAGGAGCCCTCGGGCCTGGCCTTCGACGCCACCTATGTCTGCGAGTCGAAGAAGCACCTCACCTACACGGTCCGCCTCGCCAAGCACGGCGACAAGCACTACGCGCGGGTCGCCTGCCAGGGCCCCCCGCAGGCGGAGGTCGACCGGGCCAGCCGCATCGGCAAGGACGAGCCGAAGGAGAAGCTCGAGGAGAAGGCCGCGATCCTCACGGCGGTCGACGAGGCGGCCGCGTTCAACAAGAAGCACGCCCCCTGGATCTACACGCTCTCGGGCTGGAAGGCCGAGAAGATGCGGAAGCCGGTCAACGACCTGACCGAGGAGAAGCCCAAGGACGCCGAGCCGGAGGAGGTCGCGGCCTCCCACATCCTCATGGCCTACAAGGGCGCGGAGCGCGCCGATGCCAAGGTCACGCGCACCAAGGAGGAGGCGAAGGCGCGCGCGGAGGAGCTGCTGAAGAAGGTCCAGGCGAAGGACGCCGATTTCGCCGCGATCGCGAAGCAGGAGAGCGACTGCCCCTCGAAGGAGAAAGGCGGCGACCTGGGTACGTTCAAGAAGGGCACCATGCACAAGGATTTCGACGCGGCAGCCTGGAAGCTGAAGGTCGACGAGACCAGCGCCGTCGTCGAGACCCCGTTCGGGTTCCACATCATCCGGCGGACGAAATAAGCGCACGCCCACCAACAAAAAGCCCCGGCAGGGCCGGGGCTTTTTTGTTGGTGGGCGGTACAGGATTTGAACCTGTGACCTTCTGCGTGTCGAGCAGACGCTCTAGCCAGGCTGAGCTAACCGCCCCACGTCTCACGTCCAGGCGCCTCCAGGGCCCGCCTGAGCCCCTTCGATCATGTCCCACGCCTTACTCGGGCGGGCCTCGGAGTCGCCTGTCCTTCGGGCGCGTCGAATTCTATAGAGACCCCTCCGGGGAGTCAAAC
>CAYUME010000690.1:0-3292 GCA_964445475.1 uncultured Planctomycetia bacterium | reverse complement strand
GCGCTGACGCCGGCGGAGGCGGAATCGCTCAACCGGTTGCTCGAGACGGACCCCGAGACCGCGCGGCGCTTCGCGGAGCAGGCGCTGCTGCACGCGCAGCTCCGTCTGCGATGCGCGGGACAGGGCGGGGCCACGGCCGGCGCGGCCCCCGCCGCGCCGGCCCGGCGGATCGGTCGATGGATCGCCGGGGCGGTCGCCGCCGGCGCCCTGGTCGCGGCCGGCCTGGCCGTCGTCCTCTTCATGCAGCCGCGCGGCGGCGGTGCAGTCGCGCGGGCCGACGCGGCCGGAGACGTCGCGCTGCGGCGCGGCGGGAAGGACGTCGGGATCCGCCCCGGCGAGGAGATTCTCCCTGGCGACCGGATTCGGACGGGGGCGGACGGACGCGCCTCGGTCGCCTTCGCGGGGGAGGCGACGACGCTTTTCCTGCCGGCCGACTCGTGCGTCGAGATCGGCCGCACCCCGGAGGGGGCGAAGCGGGTCGTGCTCGAGGCCGGGCGCCTCCGGTGCGCCGTCGCGCCCCAGCCCCCCGACCGGCCGATGGTCGTCCGCACCCCGCACGCGGTGGCGACCGTGCTGGGCACGGCCTTCGCCTTGCGCGTCGCGGAGGGGCGTACGGACCTGCACGTCGACGAGGGACGGGTCCGATTCGCCCCGCGGGACATCGAACACGAGTCACTCCTCGTGACCGCGCAGCAGGCCGCCACCGCCGATGGCCGAGGCGTCCGGCCCGCCCCGTCGGACGGGCTCCCCTGGAAAGAGATCCTCGCCGTCGACTTCCGGCGCGGCGAGCCGCTCCCGCCCCCCTTCGAGCCCGCCTTCTGCCTGAGCCGCCGTCTGCACGCGCCCGACCGCGCCTATGTCTCCGTCCCCCTGGCCCGCCTCGAGGACGGGGTGCTGCGCCTGGCCGTCGGCGCCCGTCCCGAGACCATGGGCCTCTCCGAGCTCCAGTGGCGGCGGCCGTTCCCGGGCGATCTCCGCGTCGAGGTCACCCTCCCGCACCAGCCGGGCCGGCAGCTGACGGTCACGCTCGACGGCACCGCCTTCTCGGGCTACCGGTTCAACTTCCAGCCGGGCGACCAGCCGTGGCGCGGATTCCACATGGACCGTCTCGAGGTCGCCGGCCAGCGCCTCGTCCAGCGCGACAGCCGGGACATCGTCGACATCGGCCGGTCGCACCGGATCGTCGTCGAGCGGACCGGCCGCCGGTTCCGGGCGTGGGTGGACGCGGAGGAGCGGATCGACACGACGGCGCCGCCCCTCCCGCCCGACCCCGACGGCGTCGCCTTCACCGTGGGAGCGACGTTCACGACGCTCGACCTCGAGGCGATCCGGGTGCTCGGACGATGACCGGATGCCGCGCCCCAAACGCCGAGGAGGCCTCATGAACTCCGGACGCCTCGCGATGCGCCGATGGGTGGCCGGGGCCCTGGCCACCCTCGCGACGGCCGCGGGCTGTTCCTCCCGCGAGACGGCTCCTGCGCGGGTTGCGCCGTCCGCCGCCTTCGCGGACTTCGACCGCCGCGCGCGCGCGGGCGGGGACTTCCGCATCGTCTGCTTCGGCGCCTCCCTGACCTGGGGCGCCAACGCCACCGACCCCGCGCTGACCTCCTACCGCGCGGTCCTCGCCGGTCTCTTCGAGGCCCGCTACCCGACGTCGCGCTTCCACGTCTTCGACGCGGCCATCGGCGGCACGAACTCCCAGCTCGGCGTCTTCCGTCTCGAGCGCGACGTCCTCCGGCGGGATCCCGACCTCGTCTTCCTCGACTTCACGGCCAACGACGACGTCAACTCCGGCGACCCGGAGACGCTCGCCTCCTACGAGGCGATCCTCCGCCGGCTCATCGGGGAGGCCCGGGTGCCGGTCGTCCAGGTCCTCTTCCCCTTCAAGTGGGACATCCGCCGTGACGCCCTGCCGAAGATGGTGCGCCGCGACGCACACATCGCCCTGAGCCGGGCCTACCGGACGGGGCTGGGCGATGCGATCGGGATGATCGTCGACCGGGTCGAGGCGAAGAAGGAGACGCTCGAGGGGATCTGGGAGACGGATGGCGTCCATCCGGGCGACCGCGGCTACGCGCTCTTCGCCGAGGCGGCCTGGGATGGCTACTGCGATGCGGTCGCGCAGGACCGGGTCTGCGTGGAGCCCGCGCAGCCGGTTCACGCGGACACCTACATGGCGGCGCGCCGCTTCCGGCTGGCGTCGCTCAAGGCCCTGCCGGCACAGTGGACCCGTGGCAGGCCGAGGCTGACGGCCTGCAACCACGACTGGCTGATGTCCCGCTGGGTGGACGACCTCGCGATCGCCTCGAACGCCGGGCCCGGGAAGGCGGTCGTCGCGGGGCCGGTCCCGCGTCTCGCGCTGGCCGTCCGCGGGTCGGCCCTCTTCATCTTCGGCGAGTGCACGCCCGAGTCCGGGCGCTTCCGCGTCTGGATCGACGGGAAGGCGGTCGCGGGGAACCCGGCCCAGGTGAAGGGGACGGACCTCTTCGAGGGGAACCGCTGGGGGACGGGGAACGGATTCCTCTATTACGAGATCGCCCGCGGCCTCGACCCCGCGACGCCGCACCGCGTCGAGATCGAGCCGGTCTTCGCGGAGGAGAGGCCGCAGGAGCTTCGGATCGAGAGCCTCTGCGTGGCGGGCGGGCCCGCCACGGTCGAGCCGGCGGATTAAGGGACACCGGAGGGATCGGCCATGTTCCATTCCCGGAGCGCGTGCGTCACTCTCCTGGCGGGACTTCTCGCGCTGCCCGTCGCGGCGGCCGAGGCCGCCAGCGGAGCGCCCGACAAAACCGCCGCGCTCCGCGAGCTCCGCGACTTCAGCCCGGCGGGGATGCACCGACGGTTCGGGCCCGACTACGCCTCCTGCCACAAGAGCGGGACGGAGAAGCTTCCGGAGATCTGGAGGGTGCCGCCGAAGCAGGGCCCCGGCGGGCGGGTCTGGCAGGTGGGCGGGCCGTGGACGAAGGACGCGGGGGACTACAGCAGCACGCAGGGGCAGGTGCTCTACGTGCCCGACCGCGGATTCCCGGTGGACCGCGTGACGGTCATCGAGTGGGCGCACGGCTGTTTCGCCGAGGCGCCGCTGCCGCCCTGGCACGGCGGGTTCCGGCCGGAGCCGGCCGCGGAGAAGTGGCTGAAGACGGCGCCCGCCCCGGGCATGCCCATCGCCATGGCCCGCGGCATGGGGTACTGGGCCAACAACGGCCTGGCGATCTTCTCGAGCGGTTTGGTCGCGGCCGGCGGCACCGTCACCGCCCGCGGCCTGGAGCCGCCCTGCGTCTTCAAGCCCGCC
>CAYUME010000689.1:0-3294 GCA_964445475.1 uncultured Planctomycetia bacterium | reverse complement strand
AGGGTCTTTTTCACCGGTCTCGGGCACTTCGACGAATGCTGGCGGGACGAGACGATCATGAAGAAGCACCTGCTCCCCGGCCTCCAGTGGGCGATGGGGGACATCAAGTGGACGATGCCGAAGGCGAAGCCCGCCAAGAAATAAGCGGCGCAACGGGGCCCGAATCCAGACGCCCGCGGCCGACGCCGCGGGCGTTTTCGCCTCCGGGGGGCTCGTCAGGCCGTCCGCGCCTTCTTGGCCGGTACCTTCACCGGCCGGACCCGGTCCCGGTTCCAGTAGGGCGACTTGCACTTCGGGCACCACTTGATCTGGTCGATCGGCTTCCGCGGCGCCCAGATCCAGACACAGCGCTTGCAGCTGGCCAGATGGCGGATGTTCCGGGCCACGTCACCTCCTCCAGGATGCACCCCGTCAATACGCCCCTCTAATCATATCGGCGGATGATCACATGATCCCGGAGTCGATCTTTTGATCAGTAATACCGTCCTATAATAATACCACCAGATAGTCATGGGATCATCCGGTATCAATACGATAGGATCATATGATTACATAATGGTATGACTATCGGTCGGTATGATCCGGCGGGAAGATATGCGCCGGCTTGACACGGCCCGACGGCCCCTCTAGAGTTCGGCCGGCCCCGTCGCCGCGGTCCGGAGGAGGAGTCAGGGAGGAGCGCCATGGATTTCGAGCAGCTCGTTCTCGCCCGCTACAGCTGTCGCGCCTACAAGCCCGATCCGGTGGGGGAGGTCGCGCTGAACCGGGTCCTCGAGGCCGCCCGGCTCGCCCCGACCGCGACCAACAAGCAGGCCTTCCGGGTCATCGTGGTGCGCACGCAGGGGAGGGAGGAGACGTTGCGTCGTGTCTACCCCCGGGAGTGGTTCGTCCAGGCGCCCTGGGTGATCGCCGTCTGCGCGATCCCGTCCCAGACCTGGGTTCGCAAGGACGGCAGGAACTACAGCGACGTGGACGCCGCCATCGTCATGGACCACCTCATCCTGGCCGCGGCAGACCTCGGGCTGGGGACCTGCTGGATCGCCAACTTCGACGCCCCCGCGGCCCGCGAGGTCCTGGGCCTGCCGGCGGTCGCCGACCCCGTCGTCTTCACCCCCCTCGGCTGGCCGGCCGACGCGCCCAAGCCCAAGAGCCGGAAGCCCCTGTCGGACCTGGTGCGATACGACCGCTGGTCGTAATCCGCCCCCGGACGAGGCGCATCGCGCATCCCCCGTCACCGGCGCCCCGGACGGCGGCGGCGCGCGCGGCGCCGCGGGCCGGATCGGGAGACAACACGCCGCCGCATCTTCCGTCGGGCGAGGCGGCTCGGCCGGGACCGACGCCGGGACGCGCGCCGGCGCCGATTCGCCCCGCGTCCCGCGCGGCGTCGGGACCGAGACCGACGCCTCGGCCTGCGCCGGGGGCGTCGGGTTCTGCGCGCCGGGCTCCCCGGCGGCTCGCCGAGCCAGACGCGACGCACGTCCGGCAGCCGCACCCCCAGACGCTCGGCGAACTCGAAGAGGCTCCCCCCGTCCAGCAGCCCCTGGATCGCCTCCGCGTACCGCCGCGCGAGATGCCGCTGCCACGTCCGCGGGTAACGGGACTGGAGCGACCGGCACGCCCGCCTCAGGATCCGCGCCCCGTTCCATCCGCGCTTCAGCAGCCGGAAGACGTCCAGGACGTCGTCCGGCAGGTCGAGGGCATCAAAAGCCGCACGGTACCGGCGGAAGAGGAGGTCGACGTAGTCCCGGACGCGGACGGGGCGGTGGGTCCAGAACAACCGGGCGTCGGGGCCCCGCCGGGCGGCGTCCTCGCGCGTCTGCCGGTAGCGCTCCTGCGAGAGCCGGTTGGACTCCCGGTGGCGGAGCAGGACCTGCACCACGGCCAGCGCGGCGCAGGCGAACTCCGGCAGCGTCGAATCCATGAACCGGAGCTCCAGCGTCGCGGGCTTCCGGCTGTGCGCCGGGTTGAACGTCACCTCGGCGTACCGCTCCCGGTCCAGGCGGCCCCGGCGCGAGACCCGGAAGTAGGTGCGCCCGCCCCGCAGCAGCCGGTTCGAGTCGAAGCGCCGGATCTGCTCCGCCCAGACCGGCGAGTTGGCGGTCAGGGCGACGAGGAAGGGGATGTGGTCGTGAACGCGCCGGGCGCCGACCGCCGCCTCGGCGTACCGGAGAGGGCGCGGCAGGCGCCCGACGTGGAGGTGGACGCCGGCGAAGCGGTCCCGCCACCCCCCGGAGAGGAAGACCGACTGGGAATAGAGAGCCCGCCCCGGCTTCTCGAAGTGCTTCCGGATGTACTTCCTCAGACCCGTCTTCAGGAGAAAGAGCGCCTCGCGGACCGTCCGGAAGACCTTGCTGTTGTATTCGATGCCGATCGAGACGTCGCGGGTGAACCGCTCGCCCCGCTCGACCGTCCCGCGCCGCGGATAATGGATCTCCCGGCAGATCCGCCAGTCCGGGATGGAAATGGTGTACGCCTCGAACTCGAAGCCGAAGGTCGTCTCCCGCAGCATGGCAGGCGTCTCCCCATTGAGGTCCAGGCCGCCGCCATGATACTCCATCCGGACGGCGGGGGGGAGAGTTTCGGGCGCCCCCCGCCCCGGATCACAGCCCGACGCCGAACGCTACAGGAAAATCCCCTTCTAAGGACGGCCCCCGCTGGCCGATAGGCTCTTATAGGTCAAGAGGGAGGGGGGGGACAATGGAAGATTACGCCGAACGGGAGTCGCTGGCGGCGCTCTTCCTCGCCCAACGCCGCCGGGCCGGGGCGATGAAACGGACCGGGGCGACATGCGTGAACTGCCCGTTTGACGGCCGGGCGGAGGATTTCCCGCCTTCCGAAATGCGGGTCCGCGTCCTGCACGCGGGGAGCCTCCCGGCCGCGACCGCCAACACCTGGCAGGGGCACGGAAACCGGGCGGGGCAGGGGCGGGGAGCCACGCCTGCGCGCCGGCCGGCGCCGTCGCCGGCCGTCACCGCCCTCGATCGGCAGGAAGCCTATCCGGTGTAGACGTAGTGCTTGCTCGCCTGCTTGAGGAAGAGGATCGCCCAGCAGGTGTCGCAGATCGTGTCGGCCGTCTTGCCCTTGTCGTCCGCCTCCCAGGATCCGTCGGGCTTCTGGTTGGCAAGCAGCCAGGCCGTCCCGAGCGCATACCACGTCTTGTCGCCGAACTGGTCCGCGCCCGAGAAGGCCCCGGCCCGCTCGACCGAGTAGATCCAGTAGAACTGCCATTTCTTGTCGCCGGACGGGTGCGCGTCGAAGGCCAGGTTCTGGCCAAGCCAGTCCAGGCCCTTCCGG
>CAYUME010000688.1:0-3299 GCA_964445475.1 uncultured Planctomycetia bacterium | reverse complement strand
CTCCACGCTCTACGCTCCACGCTCGGCACGCCCCGCTTCACGTCCCCCCACCCCCTGCTCCTTCGCTTGCCCCCTCTTCTCCGATCGGGTACCTTGGGCCGTCGATCCTTTAGGGGCTTCCCATGAAACACGCACCGCTCGCCTTCGCAACCGTCCTTCTGGCAGCCGCCGCCTGCCGCGCGGACCCCGCCGCTGCCCGCCCCAACATCCTGATGATCCTCGTCGACGACCTGGGCTACGGCGACCTTTCCAGCTTCGGCGCGCCGGACCTGAAGTCGCCGCACATCGACGCCCTGCTCGCCTCCGGCATGCGGTTCGACCGCTTCTACGCCAGCTGCACCGTCTGCTCCCCGACGCGCGCCGCCCTGCTGACGGGCCGCTACCCCGACCTCGTCGGCGTCCCCGGCGTCATCCGCACGAACCCGGCGAACAGCTGGGGCCGGCTCGCAAAAGAGGCCGTCCTGCTCCCGCAGGTCCTGAAACCGGCCGGCTACCACGCCGCGATCGTCGGGAAGTGGCACCTCGGCCTGGCGTCGCCCGACACCCCGCTGGATCGCGGCTTCGACCGCTTCCACGGCTTCCTGGGCGACATGATGGACGACTACTACACCCACCGGCGGGACGGGAAGAACTTCATGCGGAGGGACGGGGAGACGATCGACCCGGAGGGGCACGCCACGGAGCTCTTCACGCAGTGGGCCATCGACGGCCTGAAGGAGCGCGCCGCGGCGAAAGGCCCCTTCTTCCTCTACCTCGCCTACAACGCCCCCCACACGCCGATCCAGCCGCCGACAGCCTGGCTGGAGCGGGTCAAGGCCCGGGAGCCGGGGATCTCCGAGAAGCGCGCGAAGCTCGTCGCCCTCATCGAGCACCTCGACGACGGCATCGGCAAGGTGCTGGCGGCCCTGCGGGAGATCGGGCTCGCGGACAACACCCTGGTGGTCTTCTCCAGCGACAACGGCGGCCAGCTGGACGCGGGGGCCCGGAACGCCCCGCTCCGGGGCGGCAAGCAGGACATGACCGAGGGCGGGATCCGCGTCCCGACGGGCGCCACCTGGCCCGGCCGGATCGCCCCCGGCTCGCGCTCCGACCGCGTGGCGCTGACGATGGACCTCTTCCCCACCTTCTGCGAGGCGGCGGGGGTGGCCCCCGGCCACGCCGTCGACGGCCGCAGCATCCTGCCCACGCTCCTCGGCAAGGCACAGCCGCCGGAGGACCGGACGCTCTTCTGGTCCCGCCTGGAAGGCGGCCGCTACAAGGGGCAGCCCTACTACGCGGCGCGGCGGGGGGATCTGAAGCTCCTGCAGAACAAGGCCGACGACCCCCTCGAGCTCTTCGACCTCGCCGCCGACCCGGCGGAAGCGAGGCCGCTCCCGGGGATTCCCGCGGCCCGGGGGGAACTGGAATCCGCCCTGAAGGCGCACCGTGCGACGTCCGCCGACGTGCCCTGGAAATAGAGGGGGCCGCAGCATCCCGCCCCCCGACCTCCCCCGCGCCCCCTTCCGGCATCGCTTCACGCCGTTATTTTGTAAACATATGTACATACGTATGTACAGTTATGTACACAGTACCGGGGAAAGGGGCGGGGGGTTGATTCGGGAAGCGCCACCTGCTACGCTGCCCCGGCGATGATCCTCCTCTCCGCCGACGGCCTCGGCAAACGATACGGCTCCCGCTGGTGCTTCCGCGACGCGCGCTTCACCCTCGACGCCGGCCGCCGCGTCGGCCTCGTCGGCGCCAACGGCACGGGCAAGACGACGCTGCTGCGGATCCTCCTCGGCCAGCTCGAGCACGAGGGCTCGCTCTCCCGCCGCCGCGACCTCCGCGTCGCCTACCTCGAGCAGAACCCCGAGTTCCCAGCCGGCCTGACCGTCCGCGAGGCGGCCCTCCAGGCCGCGTCGGACGTGGCCGAGCTCGAGCGCCGCCTCGCGGAGCTCCACGAGGAGCTGGCGGAGCCGGGCCTCCCCCCCGAGGCGACGCGGCGCCTGCTGGCGCATCTCGCCGAGCTCGAGCGCCGGCACGAGTCCCTCGACGGGCATGCGGTCGAGCACCGCATCGAGGCGGTGCTCGACGGCCTCGGCTTCCCCGCCGCGCGCCACGCCGCCGCGGTCGAGACCCTTTCGGGAGGCGAGCGGAACCGCCTCGCGCTCGGCCGCCTCATGCTCCACGAGCCCCACCTCTGGCTGCTCGACGAGCCGACCAACCACCTCGACATCGACGGCGTCTTCTTCTTCGAGCGGTTCCTCGTCGACTCGGACGCCGCGGCGGTCGTCGTCTCCCACGACCGGCGGTTCCTCGACACCGTGACCGCCGAGACGTGGGAGCTGTGCGGCGGGACGCTCGAGGTCCTCCCCGCCCCCTACACGCGGTCGCGGGCGATCCGCGAGGAGCGCCGCGCGTCCGCGGAGCGGGCGTACGAGGTCCAGCAGGCCTACATCGCGAAACAGGAGGAGTTCGTCCGCCGGTTCCGCGCCGGCCAGCGCTCGCGGGAGGCCCGGGGCCGCGCCACGCGGCTCGAGCGCCTCGAGCGCCTGGAGCGGCCGTCCGACCGCGCGCGGGTGATGGCGCTCCGCCTCCCCGCGGCGCGCCGCCTCGGCGACCGGGTCCTGGCGGTCGCGGGCCTCTCGGTCGCCTACGGAGACCGCACGCTCTTCCGGGGTCTGGACGTCGCGCTGGAGCCCGGCGAGACGCTCGCCGTCATGGGGCCGAACGGCGCCGGGAAGACCTCCCTCCTCCGCGCCCTCCTCGGCGAGACGCCGTACGGCGGCGAGGTCCGCTGGGGGGAGACGGTCGCCCGCGGGGTCCTCACCCAGCACGAGGCCTTCCCCGATCCCGCCCTCACCCCGCTGGCCTACCTCCACGGGGCGTTCCGCCAGCGGTCGGAGGAGTCGCTGCGCGACACGCTCGGGGCGATGTGCTTCTCCGGGGAGGCCGCCGAGCGGCCCGTCGGGCTCCTCTCGGGGGGCGAACAGAAGCGGCTCGTGATGACGCGCCTGCTCCTGGAGGGGAACAACGTCCTCCTCCTCGACGAGCCGACGAACCACCTGGACATCGAGAGCCGGGAGGCGCTCGAGCTGGCCCTCTCGGCCTACGCGGGCGCCCTCGTCGTGGTCAGCCACGACCGGGTTTTCCTCGACCGCATCGCCGACCGGGTGCTCTGGCTCGAGGACGGGGGGTGGCGGATCACGCGGGGCGGGTTCGCGGAGGCGTGGGAGGCGCGGCAGCAGGAACGGGCGCGGCGGCGGGAGGCGGAGGCCGCGGCCGCCCGCGCGGCGCGCCCCCGGCCGGCGGCGCCGGCC
>CAYUME010000687.1:0-3300 GCA_964445475.1 uncultured Planctomycetia bacterium | reverse complement strand
GGACGCCCTCCGGTCCATCCGGCTCGGGGGACCGGTCTTCGAGAAGACGTCCGACCCGGAGGCCCTGGCCCTCGCCCACCGCAAGCTCGGCTACCGCGCCGCCTACTGCCCCGGCGTCGGCCTCAACGACGCCGACCGGATCCGGGCGATCGCCGAGGCCTTCGCGAAGCAGGACGTCGTCCTCGCCGAAGTCGGCGTCTGGTGCAACCTCCTCGACCCCGACGAGGCGAAGCGCGCGGCGAACCTCAAACGCGTGACCGACGGGCTGGCGCTGGCCGAGGCGGTCGGCGCGAGGTGCTGCGTCGACATCGCCGGGTCCTACAACCCGAAAAGCTGGTTCGGGCCGCACCCGGACAACCTCACGCCGAAGTTCTTCGACGCCACCGTCGAGAACGCGCGGAAGATCATCGACGCGGTCAAGCCGAAGCGCGCGAAGTTCGCCCTCGAGATGATGGGGTGGGCGATGCCGGACAGCCCCGACTGCAACCTGAAGCTGATCCAGGCGGTGGACCGCGAAGGATTCGGCGTCCACCTCGACCCCTGCAACCTCATCAACAGCCCGGAGCGGTTCTACCGGAACACGGACCTCCTGAACGCGTGCTTCGACACGCTGGGTCCGTGGATCGCCAGCTGCCACGCCAAGGACCTGACGTGGGACATCGAGATGAACGTCCACTTCCGGGAGGTCGTGCCGGGGACGGGGACGCTGGACTACACGACGTTCCTCAAGCGCCTCGCCGCCCTCCCCCAGGGCCCGCCGCTCATGATCGAGCACCTCGGCAAGCCCGAGGAATACGAGCGGGCGCGGGACTACATCGTGGAGGTCGGGAAGAAGGCGGGGCTGTCGTTCGAGTAGGTAAGGCCGCACCGTCCGCGAACGGGAAGGCCCGGCCGCCCGCGGGGGCGGCCGGGCCGGGTCCCCGGATCCCTCCGCCTACGCGTGCGAGGTCAGGTATTTCGCCACGCCCGCGGCGTCCGCCTTCATCCCCTCCTCGCCCTTGTGCCAGTTCGCCGGGCAGACCTCGCCGTGCTGCTCGAAGAACTGCAGGGCGTCGACCATCCGAAGCGCCTCGTCCACGCTCCGGCCGAGCGGGAGGTCGTTGATCACCGCGTGGCGGACGATGCCGGCCTTGTCGATCAGGAAGAGGCCCCGGAGCGCGACCGCGCCGTTGACGAGGACGTCGTAGGCTTTCGCGATGCCCTTGTCCAGGTCGGCCACGAGCGGGTACTTCACGGGCCCGATCCCGCCCTCCTTCGGGGGCGTGTTCCGCCAGGCCCAGTGCGTGTAGTGGCTGTCCACCGAGACGCCGATCACCTCGACGTTCCGCTCCCTGAACTTCGCCAGCGCCTTGTCGAAGGCGATGATCTCCGTCGGGCAGACGAAGGTGAAGTCGAGCGGGTAGAAGAAGAGCAGGACGTGCTTGCCCCGGTAATCGGAAAGCTTCAGCAACTGGAAGCTCCCGTCGGGCATGACGGCCTGGGCCGTGAAATCGGGGGCGGCATTCGTCACCAGCATGGTCCGTCTCCTGAAAGGGAATCACGGGTGCCTTGCACGAACCGATCCGCGACCTCCTTCATAAGTTACAGGCTGCCGCGCCGTCAAGCAATATCGAGACCCGATTAATCTCAATAGAACCTGTTGAATGCGACCGCCGGGATGTGCTATCCTGCCGGCCGCCTCAGGCGGACTGTCCGGCCCCGTCGACGCGCCCTCCGGAACGAACCGATCATGCGTCTCCCCCCGCCCGGCCGCCCGGCACCCCGACGTCCGCTCCTCGCCCTCGCGATCCTCGCGTCCGCGGCCACGGCGTTCGCGGCGGAGCGTGCGCACCCCTACCTCTACTTCGGCGCCCGCGACGCCGGCGCCCTCCGGATGAAGCTGGAGCGTCCGGCCTGCCAGGCGAAATGGCGGAGGCTCCTGGCGAACGCCGAGTCGCTCCTGGCCGCGCCGCCCGCCCGTGGCCCCGTGGCGGGCAACCTCGGCCGGTCCCGCAACGCCCTCGGCGCCGTCGGCACCTGCGCCTTCGCCTACACCCTGACCGGGAACCGCCGCTTCGGGGAGCGGGCCAAGGCGGAGGCCCTGGCGCTGCTCGACGACGTCCCCTGGCAGACGCCCGCCCCCGCCAACCGGGGCGCCCAGCTCGCCACCGGCGAGGCCGCGACCGCCTGCGCCCTCTTCTACGACTGGTGCGGCGACCTCCTCCTGCCCGACGAGCGCGCCCGGTTCGTCGAGCGCCTCCTCGAGGCCGGCATCCGCCCCTACCTCGCGTCCATCGAGACGTACCGCGACTGGTGGGTCAACAACACGGTCAGCAACTGGGCGGGCGTCTGCCACGGCGGCTGCGGACTGGCCGGCCTGGCCCTCTACGACGCGCACCCCGACGCCCGACGCGCCGCCGACTACGCCTGGCGCCACGTCCCCGCCTTCCTCCGCGAGGTCCACCGGGAGGACGGCGGATCCGACGAGGGCGTCATGTACTACACCTACGGCGCCACCTTCGGCTACTACTTCGCCACGGCGGCCGCACGCCTCTTCGGCAACGACCAGGGCCTGGGCGAGGAGGCCGCGCGCAAGCTCGCCGGCTATTGGAGCGTCTATCTCCACGGGCCGGACGGCCGGTTCGCGAATTTCAACGACATGGACGAAGGCTGCATGGCCGGCCTCGGCGGCGACGACCCCGCGCGCGCGCCCGAGGGCGGCCCGAGCAGCTCCCTCAGCGCCCTCTTCGAGGCCTCGGTGCCGGGCGGCGACGCCCTCCTCCTCTGGGCGGCCGACCACGGCGGGGACGCCTTCTACTGGCGGGGCGCATCCCCCTTCGCCCTCCTCTGGCGCCGCGACGGCCCCCCCGCCGGCCCGAAGCCCCCCCTCGACCCGGCCGTCCTCTTCCGCGAGTCCGGACAGGCCGTCCTCCAGTCCCCCTCCCTCTGGTTCGCGTTCAGCGGAGGATGGACCAGCAACCAGTCCCACTACAACGCCGACCTCGGTTCCTTCGTGCTCGTGGCCGGCGGCGAGCGATTCGTCAGCGACCCGGGGTACGGCAAGAGCGCCAGCGCGGAGCACTCGACGATCCTGGTCGGCGGGGACGGCCAGCCGGCCGGCGCCCGCGCCTCCTACCGCCGCTTCGGCTCCGGCTCCGGGTTCCACTACCTCGCCTGCGACCTCACCCGCTGTTACGCCGCCGGCCTCGCCCGCTTCGTCCGCCACGCCGTCCTCGTCAACGGCCTCTACCTCGTCCACCTCGACGACCTCGCCGCGACGGGCCACCAGGGGGTCTACGAGTGGCGACTCCAGACGACGGG
>CAYUME010000686.1:0-3300 GCA_964445475.1 uncultured Planctomycetia bacterium | reverse complement strand
AGGCTTCCGGCGCAGCGGAAGCGCCCGTCGCGCCGCGGCCGGGCCGCCCGGCGCCCTACCACACCGCCGCCGTCCCCCGTGTCGATCCGCCGCGCCGGAAGCCGGCCGTGCCGCCGGTTGTCTGGATCGCAGCCGCCGCGGCCGCCGTCGCCCTCGTCCTGGGCTTCGCGCTCCTCGGGGGCTCCCGGGAGCCCCCGGACGAGGCGCCGAAGCCGGAGGTCGCGCCCCCCCGCGCCGAATCGCGCGCGACAACCGCGCCCGACGCGGCAAAGCAGGCGCGCGAGGCGGAGGCGGCGAAGCGGCAGCGCGAGACCCTCCGCGCCGAGATCGCCGCCCTCGAGAAGGCGGTCCGCGACCCGTCCACGGCGGGGGCCTACGGAGAGGCCCTCGCGCTGGCGGAGGCCGCGCGGACGAAGCACGCGGACCTCCCATGGACCCAGGCTGTCGACCGCCTGGTCAAGGAGACTCGCGACGCGGCGGACGGCGCCTACGTCCGCCTGAAGGCGAAGGCGCTGGACGACCAGGCGATGGAGCAGGACGAGGCGGTCCGGAAGCACCGGGAAGAGGTCGCGCGATGGGGCATCCCCCGGTTCGCCGAGGACCTGGAGAAGGCCCTCGCGGAGGGACTCCAGGAGATCCGGCGCCGGTCCCTCACCGGCTGGTGGAAGCTCGACGAGACGACAGGCCACCAGGCGGCCGACGCCTCCGGCAACGGGTTCGACGGCGACGTCAAGGGGAAGGCCGCCTGGACGACCGGCCGATCCGGGGGCGGACTGCAACTGAACGGCAACGACGACTTCGTGCAGCTCCCGGCGAAACCCCTCCTCAACTCGCTCCAGGGAGGCGACTACACCGCCGCCGCCTGGTTCAAGCCGGAGGGGACGCCGACCCGGAAGTCGTCCGACAACCTGGCCACGTACGCCATCCTCATCAAGGAGGGATGCCACGAGGGCCTCCACTTCAACAACGAGAACGTCTTCTGCATGACCCACTGGATAGAACGGGACCAGAAGGCTCAGGCCGACACGTGGGACACGCCGCCCTGCCCGCCGGGCCGCTTCTACCACCTCGTCGGCGTCGTGGACCGGACCGGGGGGACGACCCGCCTCTACGTCGACGGGAAGCCGTTGAAAACGGCGACGTGGAAGGCCGGAACGAAGGCGCGGGGATTCAGCAACAAGCCCTGGCGGATCGGGATCGCCATCCCCGAACGGGACGCCGAGTGGCGCTGGGCGGCGAAAGGGGTGATCGACGACGTGCGCCTCTACCGCCGGGCGCTCCGCGACGCGGAGGTCCTGGATCTCTTCCGGGAGGCCGGCGGGGAACGGTGAGCCGTCGGAAGCGCCGAGACGCAGGCCGGGCCGCAGGGCGCGCAGGGAATCCAACGCGGTCGAGCCGCAATCCAAGGGAACCGCGGATGAACGCCGGTGCGATTCCCTTCGCCCCCTCCTCCGCGCCTCTTTTCGTTCCTCTGCGGATCCCCCTTCATCGCTTCAGAGCCGGCATTGACTCCCCCCGCCCCGCGGTTTAGAGTGTCCGCAGAGGGCATCCGCATGGGGCCCGTGAACGAGAGCTGCTACAACTGCCGGCGGCCGCTGCGGGAATCGGACTTCCGCATGGGCCGCGCGATCCGGGTCGGCTCGCTCGCCTCGTGCGAAGCCTGTGCCGAGCCGCTCCTGGCCCGCCTCACCCCGGAGCAGCAGCGGACCGTCTTCCGGCAGATCAGCGGAAAGCAGGATCCCGAGGTGGACGACGCGGTGAGCGTCGAGTACCTGCCCGCGGACGAGGCGCCGCCGCCGGCGCCCAGCGGATCCGTTCCGCGTCGCCCCGCCACACGACCACCTTCGGCCGCGTGCCGCCCCCCGCGTCCCGCCGCGGCATCCCGCCCGCCGTCTGGGCCGCCGGCGCCGGCGTCATCCTCCTCGTCCTGCTTTTCGCCCTTGCGGGGAGGCGCCGTACGCCGCAGGCGCCCGCCCCGTCCCGGGAGGCCCCGGCGGCCCCCCGGGAGCGGTCGCGCCCCCCCGCCGCGCCCAGCCCCGCACCGCGGTCGTCCGGCGCCGATCCCGCGCCCCTCCGCGAGGCGGTCGCCGCGCTGGAACAGGAGACCCGCACCGCCGCGGAGCGGGCGGAATACGGGAAGGCCCTGGCCCGGCTGGAATCGGAGCGCGCGCGTCACGCGGCACCGGAATGGGGGCAGGCCGTCGACCGGCTGACGCGCGAGATCCGGGATGGGGCCGGAGGCCGGTTCGTCCGGCTGAAACCGAAAGCCATCGATGCCCGCCAACAGGGCAACGAGGACGCCGTCGACGCCTTCCGCGCCGAGGTTGCCGCCTGGGGCATCCCCTCCTTCGTCGAGGAACTCGACCAAGCGATCGAAGCCGTCCCCTCCCCGAGGTCGAGCGCCCGCCTGTGCGCGGGGATCCCCCCGGAGTCGTTTGCCGGCACACAGGGCCCGTTCGACCTCGACGGCGACGGCGCCGTCCGGAACTGGCTGATCGCCGGCCCGTTCCCCAACCCGGACGTCTCGGGGGGGCTCCACGTGGACTACCTGGACGGCGAGACCCGTCACGTGCCGAAAGCCGGACGCGAAGTGAGGGCGCCCTCCGGGGCGTCCGTCGCGTGGACACCGTACGCGGGCACCAACCGGGTGATCGAGCTCAAAAAGCTCCCCCAGCTCGTCCTGAACGGCAGCCGCGACCACCTCCTGGCGTACGCCGCCTGCTGGCTGGAATGCGAGGCGGACGTGCGGACCGAGGTCCGGATCGGCAGCGACGACGGCTACAAGCTCTGGGTCGATTCCGCCCTCGTGGGGCAGAAGGACGGCGACCGCGGATACCGGCACGACCAGGAGTCGTATCCCGTGCGGCTCGCCAAGGGGAGGCACCTGCTCCTGTTGAAGATCTACAATTACACGTCGGGTTACCAGTTCGGTCTGCGGCTCGTCTCGTCCTCGGGGTCGCCGCCCCGCGGCCTCCGCGTCTGGAACTGACATGGGCGCCGAAATCCTCTACTGCTACAAATGCCAGCGGCGGCTCCTCGAGGCCGACTTCGGACGCGGCGAGGCGCTCCGGGTCGGCAGCCTCTCCACCTGCCTCGATTGCGCGGAGGAGCTGCTGGACCGGCTGACGCCGGAGCAGCGGCGCGCGATCGTGCGCAAGGCGGAGGAAGCCGCCGCCGCGGGGGCCTCGTCCGGCCCGGCACCGGAGCGGACGACACGGCACGTCGCCACGCCGCGCGCGACGGCCTCGCTGCGGAGCGCGCGACCCGCCGTGCCCGCGCCGCGCGGCACGCCCGGCGCGG
>CAYUME010000685.1:0-3310 GCA_964445475.1 uncultured Planctomycetia bacterium | reverse complement strand
TGAGGAGTGGGAGGCGATGATCGGGGCCCGGCTCGCGGCGATGACGTCGGCGAAGGACTTGTCCGAGGCGTGGGAGATGTCGACGAGCATGCCGAGACGGTTGCATTCGGCCACGACCTGGCGCCCGAACTCGCTGAGGCCCTTGTCCTCGGGAGCCCGGCGGTCGGTCGATGAGTCGCAGATGTCGTTGTCGGAGGAGTGGCAGAGGGTGATGTAGCGGACGCCCTGGTCGTAGAAGAGCTTGATGTTCGCCAGGTCGCGCCCGAGGGGGTAGCCGTTCTCCATGCCGATGAAGGCGGTGAGCCGGCCCTCCTTCTTGAGCCGGCGGGCCCCCTCGGGATCGACGGCCAAGCCGATCATCGCGGCGTGGTCCTGGGTCATCTTGCGGACCGCTTCGACGGCCCGGAGGGCGCTGGCCTGGGCCTTCTCATAGCCCTCGGGGGTCCGGGGTCCCTGTCCGACGAACGCGGCGAAGAACTCGGCGTCGAGGCCGCCCTCCTTCATCCGGGGCAGGTCGATCTTGCCGCCGGCCCGGTCGGCCGGGTCGTGGCGCTCGCCGATGTTCCAGCCCGGCCGGAGCAGGCGCATCGGCGTGTCGCAGTGCGTGTCGACGGTCAGGATGCGGGCGTGGAGCTCGCGGGCCCGCTGCTCCACCGATGGCGGCGTCTGCGCGACCCCAAAGGCAGCGGCGAGGATCCCGGCGGCCAGGATCAGGGCGAGGGCGGGTCTATTCATGATCACTCCTCAAAAGGATGCTCCGCGACGCTCATGAGGCGTCATTATAACAGATACAAGGGCGGGGGCGCGCTCATCGGCGGCAGCCGGGAGCGCGGGCGAGCACGTAGGAGTTGGCGGGAACGCGGGCCCCGGCCTTGAGGAAGTCGATGACATTATAACCGCGGGCGAATAGGGCCTGGAAGACCTCGCGGGCGGCCATCCGCCAATCGACCGGGATCCGCCGCACGGCCGGGTCGGCCACATCCGTCTCCTGGAGCATCTTGTAGAAATCGAGGGGGATGGGGACGAGGAGAGGGTCTCCCCGGACGGACGGGTCCGTCCCCTCCACGGTCTCGAGCTCCATCTCGCCGGTCTTGGCGCCGACGCGGCGAAGGCCCGTCCGGATGGGCCGCGGGGCGGCCAGGGCGCTCTCGAGATCGAAGGGCCCCCGTCCTCCCTCGCGCCGCAGGTCCCAGGACATCAGGAAACGGTCGGTCGGGACGTCGGTCCGGTTGAGGCGCCCGCCGTACTCGCCGTAGGTCGCCGCCCGGTACTCGAGGACGTCCATGCCGAAATGGTGGACGTTGCGGAAGGCGTTGACGCCCACGAGCGGGTCGTAGGTGCAGATGATGGTGGCGACGCCGAGCAGATCCAGGACGAGCTAGCCCTCGAAGCCCGGCCGGACGCCGGCGTACTGGGAATAGAAGCGAAGGTTCGCCGCGTCGCGGAAAGCGACCTCCTTGTCGTGGACGCCGACGAAGCCGTAGCAGAAGCCGACGAGGTGGCGGCCTTCGGCCGAGAAGCCGCCGCCGGGGCGCTCCGCGAAGGCCCCGATGAAGAGGCTCGCCCCCTCATGGAAGACGTTCTCGCACATCATGTTGCGCGCCGCGGCCAGATGGTCGCCGGGGAACTCCCAGATCGCGTTGCGCAGCTCCTCGTACTTGCGGTAGTCCGCCGACTCGTGGGAGGTCTCGACGCGCAGAAGGAACCGTTCGTTCCGGGCGGTGACCGTTCTCTCGAGGTGCGGCATCGGACCTCCCGACATTCTATTCCAAGGGCTCGGGCCGTTCAATGCCCTGCCTATCCGGTCGCCCGCCGTTTTTGACGGCCCAGGGGACATGCGCTACAATGAGGGGGCTCTTCGGCGCGGCCGGGGAACCCCAAAGATCATGACGGAAAAGACACCCGAACGGAGAACCGCCTGCCTCATCAACCCCCGGGCGGCCAACTCCAAGTGGATGAGGCGCAAGTTCCTCCGGGCCTACCTACAGAAGAAGCTCCCCGGCGAGGTCTACGACGGCCTGGGGGACATGCGGACGACGGTGGAGAAGGTCCGGGCGGCCTGCCGGACCTCCGACGTCATCGTGGCCATGGGCGGGGATGGCACGATCGCCGACACGCTTCAGGGCATCTTCGAGGCCGGCAAGGCGTGCGACGTCGTGTTCGGGGTCATCCCCTTCGGCAGCGGCAACGCCTTCCGCAAGGCCTTCGCCATCCCCAAGAACCCCCTCCGGGCGATCGACCGCCTGGCCGAGGGCGTCCCCCGCCCGATCGATCTCATGGAGGTCGAGGGCCGCGTCGCCGCCTTCGCCAGCATCGGGGCCACGGCCCGGGTGACCGGCGAGAAGCTCCAGGGAAGGATCCACGGCCTCTGGGGACACCTCCTGGCCGGCCGCCGCCTGTTCGACACGCCGGTCGACGCCAAGCGGATCGCGCTCTACGAGGGCGCCGACGAGTCCGGGCCGTTCGCCGAGAAGATCCTCGAATCGAACTTTTTCGACTGCGTCGTCACCAAGACGAGCTTCTTCGGCTACAGCTGGAACATCGCCCCCAAGGCCGTCGTCGACGACGGCTACCTCGACGTCACCCTCTTCGAGCTCGGGCCGGTGAAGTACGCCTTCCTCTTCCCCTTCATCTACTTCGGCCTCTATCAGAAGCGCCTGCGGCACTTCAAGGCCCGGCGCGTCGTCATCAGCGGTGAGTCCCTGCCCATCCAATTCAACGGCGAGTTCCTCGGCGACCGGGACCGCGTTGAATTCCGGATCCTTCCCCGGGCCATACGGATGCTCACTCCGGACACCCGAGGAGGCGCGAAGCGGTTCGAGAAGCGATGAGCGTTCGGGGGGCGCGGCCCGGGTGGACGGCCCCCCCCTGCGAGGAGTGCCCATGAAAAGGATCGGCTTGCTCGTCACGGCCCTCGCCGCCGCCCTGGCGGCCTGTTCGCCGCAGCTCCGTATCGACCTCCTGGGCGAGGACAAGCTCCAGGAGGTCGTGCTCGTCCCCGGCCCGGCCAAGGAGAAGGTCCTGATGGTCGACGTCGACGGGATGATCTCCGCGGCCCTCGAAACGGGCTTCCTTTCCCGCGAAAAGAGCCTCGTGGCGCGCGTCTTCGAGCGGCTCGAACGGGCCGCCCGCGACCCCCTGGTCAAGGCGGTCATCCTCCGCATCGACACGCCGGGCGGGGAGGTCACGGCGAGCGACATCGTCTACCACGAGATCCTCCGCTTCAAGGAGCGGACCGGCCGGCCCGTCGTCGGACTGATGATGAGCGTCGCCGCCTCGGGCGGCTACTACATCGCCTCGGCCTGCGACG
>CAYUME010000684.1:0-3310 GCA_964445475.1 uncultured Planctomycetia bacterium | reverse complement strand
TCATCGAGAGGATCTACGGTTCCATCCGCTAGGCGACCGGGGCGTCAGCGCTTCGGCGCGATCCCCAGGCGGCGCTTCATGTCCGCCTTGTTTTGCATCAAGGTCCCGTCATGATGCTCGACCACGGCGGCCAGTTCGTCCTTCCTCTTGATCCCCGCGTAGATCAGATTGTTGGCGATGATGGTGTGGGTCGTGGTGCCCGTCGCCTGCTTTAACGTGGCGTCGAATATGCTGTCCTCGATCTGGCAATCGAACCGCATCGGTAACTCGGGATGGGGGCAGGCCCAGCCCGTCTCCTTCCGAAGGACCTCGGCGACGGCGAAGATGTCCCACTTCACGTAAGTCGATACGCAGACCTTGCTGACCTTCTTCGAGCGAGGAAAAGAACGGAAGAGGTTGGCGACCGGTGGAACGTACAGCTCCATCCGGAATCTCAGCAGGTGATAGTAGCCGATGAGCAGGAAGAATGGGATCCGGGGCCACTTCAGCGGGCTGATCCGGGCCAGCCGGGCCAAGACAAGCTTGAGCTTGACGCGCCCCGACAGGAAATTGTGCTTCTCGAACTTGTTGTGCGCTTCCAGGATCGTCGAAACCTTGTTGTCCAGGGCCGCCCGATGGACGACGGAGCCGCCGGCGTGCGGGCAGAAGTTGCAGACGCCCCAATAAAGATCGAGATCCTTGAGGGCACGCGCGGTCGCGCGGATGAATTTGAGATCGTGGCCTTTGCGGCTCCGAACATACTTCAGATCGACGCCGAGGGTCTTGCAGAGCGTCTGGAGGTTCCGGTCGGCGATCGGGTGGTTGAACCCATGGTCATACTTGACGACCAGGGGGTTCAGGCCCAGGAGCTTCTTCGCGATGTAGATGATGTAAGAGCTGTCGAAGCCCCCGGACGCGCCGATCACGCAGTCGTACTTCCCGTGGCTTTCCCTCTTGATCTCGGCGGCGATCGCTCGAAGCGTCGCGAGGTCGGAGGTTGTCTGGCCCTGGATCTCCGCCTCGAACGCCCGTGAGTTGCAGTGGTTGCAGCGGCCGTTCTTCTCGATAACGGTCCCCGGGAATTTGGTCGTCGCGAAGCACGTCGGGCAGGCCTGCTCCGGCTGCGTCGTAGCGCTTATCGCCGCCATGAACTCCTCCTCATCGGCCCCTGAACCTTGGGCCCGGCATTCCCTACTTTTCCGACTATCTTAGTCGCTTATATACCAGATTGCAAGCTCAATCTGAGAACGGCTAGCCATTCACCCGCCGATATACTCCATTTTATCCTCTTTTGGGGTGATTTGGGGCTTCCCGCCCCCGACCATAATGAACCCGTAATGACGATAGCCAAGTATGACCCTATGATGGAGGCACCGATCATGAAGACCGACTTGATCCATCCGAAGAAAAGATGGACGCGCCCTGCCGGCCTATTGGCCTTTGCCCTTGTCTTCATGTTCGCATCGACGGATGCCGTCGGGCAAACAGCCCTATCCAGGATCTCGAGGCTGAAGGCGGATCGATCCACCAGGACGAGGACGACGCTCAAGGCCAGCTACAACTATTCCCCCCGTTATCCTGCC
Source organism: uncultured Planctomycetia bacterium (assembly GCA_964445475.1). GTDB lineage: Bacteria > Planctomycetota > MHYJ01 > CAYUME01 > CAYUME01 > CAYUME01. Next base: position 1,748 of record CAYUME010000684.1, on the reverse strand, counting down.
GCCGGCAAAAACGTTCAATTCATGGACGTCTCTTCAGGGGATCCTGTTTCCTGGCTGTGGGACTTCGGGGACGGGACGACCAGCACAGCGCAGAACCCCGTTCATACCTATGCGTCCCCTGGCTTCCGGAGAGTCGCGCTGACCGTCACCAACGATTCGGGATCCAGGAGAACGACCAAAACCCTCACGGTCATGCCCGAGACGAGCGCCGCGACGTTCGTCTTCAGCCCCTCAACCCCGGGCCCCGGCCAATCGATCCAGTTCGCCGACACGACCACGGGCGAACCGATCTCCTGGCAGTGGAACTTCGGAGATAACACAAACAGCAGCATCAAGAACCCATCGCATGCCTTCGCCAGAGCCGGATCCTATGTCGTGACCTTGATCGCCAGGACTAGCTCTGGCTCGAAACAGGGCAGCCAAACGATCACCGTGGCCTCTATGTCCGTGCTCTCGTCCTCCTTCACCTTCTCACCCTCCGCTCCCACGCCGGGACAGGCCGTTCAGTTCACCGATACTTCGACGGGAGGTCCTACGGCTTGGACTTGGGACTTCGGTGACGGCATTACGAGCGCGGCCCAGAATCCTAGCCACATCTACTCGACCGCAGGGACAAGAACCGTCACCCTGACCGTTTCTAATGGCTCCAGCTCCACCTCGTCGGTCCGCACGATCACTGTAGCGACGCCTCTGGCCGCCTCGTTCACGTACAGCCCCGCCTCCCCTGCGACGGGCCAAGCGGTGCAATTCACGGACACGTCCACGGGTTCGCCGACCTCCTGGCAGTGGAATTTCGGCGACGGCGCTACGAGCACGGCCCAGAATCCCAGCCACACGTACGCGACCGCGGGGACAAGGACCGTGACGCTGACCGTCACCAATAGTACCAACTCACATACCGCCACCCGGACGCTGACCCTAGTGGCCGCCTTGACGGCGGCGTTCAATTTCAGCCCTTCGTCCCCCACAGCCGGGCAAGCTGTACAATTCACGGATAGCTCGACGGGGACGCCGACTCTATGGCAGTGGGATTTCGGCGACGGCGCCACCAGCGTCACGCAGAATCCCAGCCATACGTTCACCGCGTCGGGCTCGTACACCGTCACACTGACCGTCATGAACGGGTCCGCTCAGGATTCGACGAGCCGGACCGTCGCCGTAGCCACGCCAAGCTCCGTGACCGCCTCCTTTACCTTCAGCCCCACGGCCCCTACGGCAGGGCAATCCGTGCTGTTCACCGACACCTCGACAGGGAACCCCACGACATGGAGTTGGGACTTCGCCGACGGGACGACCAGCGCCTCGCGCAATCCCAGCCACACCTTCGCGGCCGCGGGTTCCTATCTCGTGACCCTCTTAGCCAGCAACGGCTCAGTCAGCAGCACCGCGGCCCGCACGGTCACGGTCGCGCCCGCCACGCTGCCCGTCGCATCCTTCACCTTCAGCCCGGGCGCCCCTTCCGCCGGGCAATCCGTGGCTTTCCGGGACACCTCTACGGGGAACCCGACGACCTGGCAATGGAACTTCGGGGACGGGAGCGCCGCCACGGTCCAGAATCCCAGCCACACGTACGCTACGCCGGGCTCCTATAACGTCCTCCTGACTATCACGAACGCCAGCGGCAGTCGTCCTGGGAATATTCCGACGGCAACGGGACCGTGCTTGGCCAGCAGGTGACGCCGCTCGACCGGGCCGGGATTTACGTGCCGGGCGGCAAGGCGGCCTATCCGTCGTCGGTGCTGATGAAT
>CAYUME010000683.1:0-3311 GCA_964445475.1 uncultured Planctomycetia bacterium | reverse complement strand
CAACCCCGCCGTAGCGCCGCCGTCCCGGCACCCCTCCCGTCGACCGCCTTCAGGGCCGGCAGGACCCGCTTTCGCGTCGCATGCGAACGCGTGCCGCTTCGGCGGGTCCGCCGAAGCGTCCACGGGGCTTCCATCGGGCGAAGGCGGATGCCGGCGCTACGGCTGCCGCGCCAGCGTCCCGTCCATCCGCGCCGATCCGCCGGCGGCGAGCTTCAGCTCGGCGATCTTCTCCCCGTACCGGATCCGGCCGGGGCGGCCGAGCGTCGACCGGAGGTCGGCCTCCGAGAGCTTCCCGTCCTTCCACGCGAGGGCCACCTCGAACCCGCCGCGCGCGCGCAGGCCGCGCACCGACCCGGCCGGCCAGGCGGCGGGCAGCGCCGGGAGCAGCTCGATCTCGCCGGCGTGGGACTGCAGCAGCATCTCGCAGACGCCGGCGGGATAGCCGAAGTTGCCGTCCATCTGCATGGGCGGGTGGTTCGTCAGGAGGTTCGGCAGCGTGTTGTGCGTGAGGAGGCCCCGGATGGTGCGGTGCGCCCGCTCGGCCTCGCGGAACCGCGCCCACATCGCGCACCGCCACGGCCAGGTCCACGACCGGCGGCTGTCGCCCGACTCCCCGCGGGCGTCGAGCGACTTCCGCGCCGCGGCGGCGAGCTCGGGCGTCCGCGTCATCGAGATCTGCAGCCCCGGGTAGACGGCGAAGAGGTGGGACGTGTGCCGGTGCTGGTCCTTCGGGTCGTCCCGGTCGACCATCCACTCCATCAGCTGGCCCCACGTGCCGATCTGCGGGCCGACCAGCCTGTCGCGCATCCCCGCCAGCTTGTCCCGGTACGCCTTGTCCTCGCCGAGGGCGTCGGCGGCGGCGATCGTGTTGCTGAAGAGGTCCCAGATGATCTGCTGGTCGTGGGCGACGCCGTCCTCCTCCGGCCCGTGCTCGGGCGACCAGCCCTTCGGGGCGACGAGCCGGCCGTCGGGGAGCGCCTTGAGGTGGTCCTCCCAGTAGCTCGAGACCTCCTTGAGCAGGGGGTAGGCGCGCTTCCGGAGGTAGTCCGCGTCGCCGCCGAAGGCGTAGTGCTCGTAGACGTGCTGGCAGTACCAGGCGCTCGCCGGCAGGTTCCACTTCCAGCCGTGGCCGCCGAAGATATTGTGGGAGGTGCGGAGCGTGAAGCCGCGGACCTTGCCGAAGGCCGCCTGGGTCGCCTTCCGGCTCGGCTCCTGGATCGCCTCGAAGAGGTCGACGAAGGGGAGGTGGCACTCGGCCAGGTTGGCCGGCTCGGCCGCCCAGTAGTTCATCTGGATGTTGATGTTCGAGTGGTAGTCGCTGTGCCAGGGCGGGTTGTTCCGGTCGTTCCAGAGCCCCTGCAGGTTGGCCGGGAGCGTCCCCGGGCGCGAGCAGCCGATCAGGAGGTAGCGCCCGTACTGGAAGAGCAGGGCCTCCAGCTCCGGGTCCTTCGGGTCCTCGGCGTAGGCCTTGAGGCGCTTGTCCATCGGGAGCGCGGTGCGGGCGGGGTCGGTCCGGCCCAGGTCGATCGCGACGCGGTGGAAAAAGGCCTGGTGGTCCGCGGCGTGGCGCTGGAGCAGCTCGTCGAGCGGGCGCTTCGCGGCGGCGTCGAGCTGGGCCGTCACGATCGCGTGGGGGGCCGGGCCGCGCCACTGCTTCGCGTAGTCCATCGCGTAGTCCGTCGCCGCGGCCAGGCGGATCGTCAGTGCGTCGCACCCCGCGAACCGGAGGGCGTCGCCGTCCGCCGTCACCGTGCCGCCGTCGGCTTGGACGGCGACCTGGGCCTCGTAGCGGAGGCCGTTCGGCAGGGTGCCGGCGACCGTCAGGCGCGTCCCCCCGGCCTTCGACGCGGCCGCGTGGCCGTCCTGGACGCGGAGGGCGCCGGTGTACTGGCCGGGGCGGTTGGCCGCCAGGTGCGCGACGATCACCTGGTCGGGTTGGGAAGCGAAGACCTCGCGTGTGAAGGCCGCGCCCTTGAGGGCATACCGGACGCGGACGACGGCGCGGTCGAGGTCGAGCTCGCGCCGGTAGCCGTCCGCCGGGGCGTCCGCGGCGTCGGCGCGGGCGGTGCCGAAGGCGACGCCCGCCAGCGCGATCTCCGCCAGCTGGTAGCGCGACTCGCCGTGGTTGCGGGAGAGGGTGATCCGGTAGAGGCGGCAGGGCTTCGGGGAGGCGACGGGATAGGTCCGCTTCCGGCCGCGCTGCTCGAAGACGGGCTCGTCGGCCTTCGTGTCCAGGACCGTCCATTCCTTCCCGTCGGCGGAGCCCTCCAGCGTCCAGTCGCGGGGGTCGCGCGTCGGCGCGTCGTTGGCCGACGTGAAGGCGTAGGAGGCGACCTCCTTCAGGGCCGGCAGGGTCGCCAGCCAGACGACGGGCTTGCCGCCGTGCTCGACGCACCATTTGGTGCCCGGGTCGCCGTCCACGCTGCTCCCGACCGCCTCCGCGTCGTAGAAGGCCTTCTGGCCGCTGGGGCAGGAGACGACCGGCTCGGCGGCGGCGGGCGCGGAGCCGGACTCGCCGGGGGCCGCGAGGTCGATATAGAGGTCGCCGAAGTTCTGGTAAGCCCCCATGGAGCCGTAGTCGCCGGAGGGGTTCTCGTCGCCGGTCCAGAGGCTGTCGACGTTGAACTGGATGCGCTCCCGGGCGACGCCGCCGAAGACCATGCAGCCGAGGCGGCCGTTGCCGAGCGGGAAGGCCTCGGCCTCCCATTTCGAGGCGGGGCGGTCGAGGAGGATGGCGAGGGGCTGGTTGGCGGGGGCAGCGAATGCCGCGCAGGCGGCGAAAGCCGTCGCGAAGGCGGGCAAGGCGGAGGTGCGGTGTCGAGCGCCCATCGGGATGTCCTTTCGGTCGGGAGGCGGATGACGGATCGTTGCGCATGGTCTTATCACAGGGAGGAGAACGAGTCAAAGTTCGTGTCGAGCGTGGGAGGGGTGGGTCCGCCGGCGAGCGAGCCGTGCCCCACGGCGGCGGACAACCCGATGCGTCGTGTTCGCGATAATCGGCGCTGCCACCCGAAAGCTGACACGGCCCCGATATCCGTGGACCGATTCCACCCACCCGCGGGGATGTCCCCCGCCGGGTGGAACGGCTCCGGGGTCTGGGGCCAACCCCTTTCCGGGCTCAGCGCTTCGGCGCCTCGGGGGCCGGTTTCCTGGGCGGGGGATCGCCGGCGAGGCGGAAGGGGATGGCGGGGACGGTGACGAGAATCCGCTGGAACTGGGAGAGCTTGGAGCCGGGTTTCTTGGCCTCCGGAGCCGCCGGGGAGGCGGGCTTGCCCTCCTTCCCGGCGGAGGCCGGCGTTCCGCCCGGCGGG
>CAYUME010000682.1:2632-3318 GCA_964445475.1 uncultured Planctomycetia bacterium | reverse complement strand
ACTACTCCATCGACATCGTCTCCTCCATGATCAAGTCGGTGCCGATCCCCGGCGAGGAGGAGGGGAAGTATCGCCTGCTGGGGCTGGTTTGCGAGAACGACGCCATGCCCGCGTTGGATCTCGCAGCGCAGAAGCGGATCCATCACAGCGCCGCGATCCGGTTCATCCCCGTGCGGTGCCTCGGGTCGGTCAACGTGGTCTGGATCGCCGACGCCCTTTCCCGTGGATTCGACGGCATCCTGCTGCTGGGCTGTAAGTCCGGATCCGACTACCAGTGCCACTACATCCGCGGCAGCGAGCTGATGGGGCGGCGCAGTGAGAACATCCGGGAAAAGCTGAAGCAGCTGGCCCTCGAGGTGGAGCGCGTCCGGCTGGAGGAGATCTCGATCGCGGAGTACGAGCGGCTTCCGGAGATCATCGGCAGCTTCGTGTCCCAGATCGAGTCGGTTGGCATGAACCCGTTCAAGGGGTTCTGAGGAGCGCCACGGCATGACGGAGGCCTATACGGTCGTCCCGGACCGGGACTTCATCCGCCGCGCCCGCGAGGCGGGGGGCGGGGACCTGAAGCGCTGCTACCAGTGCGCCACGTGCGCCGTCGTCTGCCCCCTCTCCGACGCCGAGCGCCCCTTCCCGCGGAAGGAGATGATCTGGGCGCAGTGGGGGTTGAAGGACCGTCTCATGGCGGA
>CAYUME010000682.1:0-2622 GCA_964445475.1 uncultured Planctomycetia bacterium | reverse complement strand
GGACCCGGACCTGTGGCGCTGCCACTACTGCAACGACTGCACCGCGCGCTGCCCGCGGGGAGCCCGGCCGGGCGACGCCATGGCAGCGATCCGGCAGGAGTTCATCCGGCATTATGCCGTCCCGCAGGGATTGACGCCGTGGCTGAACAAGCCGGCCTTCCTGCCCGTCCTGATGGCCGTTCCGGCGCTGTTGTTGGCCCTGGCCCTGATGGTCCGGGATCCGATCGCCGCCGCGCTGGGGCTGGAGGAGCACGCCGGTGCCGCCATGGAGTACGCCAAGCTTTTCCCCCACTGGCTGCTGATCGGTTTTTTCACGTTCTTCAGCGGGGTCGCCTTCCTCGTCGTTGCGGTCGGAGCCCTGCGCTACTGGAGGGCCATGCGGGAGGCCGATGCGCAGGCCGGGCGGACGGTCGCGGGCCGGGGGCTCGTCGGGAGCGTCGTCCGGGTGGCGACCGACATCCTGACGCACGCGCGTTTCCGCAAGTGCGAAGCCCGTCCGACGCGGCAGTGGGCCCACCTCGGCGTTTTCTACGGGTTTGCCGCGCTCTTTGTCGTGACGATCTGGGCGGTCCTGGTTCTCTATGTGATCAACCCGTTCTTCGGCCATCCCTTCGACTACCCCTTCGTGTGGTGGAACCCGATGAAGATACTCGCCAACCTGGGGGCGATCGGGCTCATCGCGGGGTGCCTCCTGGCGATCCGAGACCGGATGCGCGCCGGCAAGGACGCGCTGGCCAGCTCGGCCTTCGACTGGATGTTCCTCTGGACCCTCTTTGGCGTGGGGGTGACCGGAGTGATAGTCGAGCTGCTGCGGTACGCGGGGGTCGAGGGGGCCGGCTATGTCCTCTACTTCGTCCATCTGGTGCTGGTCTTTGCGCTGCTGGTCTACCTGCCCTACACCAAGTTCGCCCACATGATCTACCGGATGGCCGCGATGGTGTACGTCGCGCAGGACTGGCGGCGCGCGGAGGCCCGCCCGGCGCCCGCCGCGAACCGGCCGCAGGAGGCGGTGGCGGGAGGCGCCGCCTCCTCGTGAGGCGGAATATTTTCGTTGCAGGGAGGAAGGCCTCGGATATATCTTGGCCGGCCATTCGTGCGTAAGCGCACGAATGGGCGAGTCGGACGCGTGGGCGTCCGGGATGCGGCCGTCGCCGGCCGAAGGGATCCGGAAGATCATGGACCTGATCGCCGTGACCCGCAAGGGGGCATCGACCTTCGAATTCCGGGTACGGCGGCACGCCGTCACGTTTGACATGACCGAGCCGGAAGGGGGGCATGACGAAGGCCCCCGGCCGGTGGAGCTGATGGCCGGCTCCCTCGGCGCGTGCATCGCGATCATGGTCCAGAGGTACTGCGACGCGCGGGGATACAAGGACGGCGACGTCGCCGTCCACCTGACGATGGAGATGGCGGACGATCCGAAGCGCGTGGGCGCCTTCGTCGTGGACCTGCAGCTGCCGAAGGACGTCCCCGAGGAGAAGCGGACGGCGATCCGGCGCGTGGTGGACCTCTGCCCGGTCCACGCGACGATGGCCCATGTCCCGCGTCTCGATCTGGATTTCGCGTAGCGACCCGGTCGGATGCCGTATCAGGTTCACAACGGTTACTTGCAGGAGGGCGACCGTGGCCAAGAAAATGCTGGGTGGCAAGGAGATCGAGATCGACGAGGACGGCTTCATCCAGGACCCGAGCCTCTGGAACGAGGGCGTCGCGAAGGACTTGGCGGCGACCGAGGGCGTCAACGACCTGACCGAGAAGCACTGGAAGGTCGTGAACTACCTCCGGCAGTATTACCTCCAGTTCAACATGGCGCCGATGATCCGGAAGCTCTGCAAGGAGACCGGATTCCAGCTGAAGGAGATCTACGAGCTCTTCCCGACCGGCCCCGCGAAGGGCGCCTGCAAGGCGGCGGGCCTCCCCAAGCCGACGGGCTGCGTCTAGGCGGGTGCCTACGGGGATATCCGGCGGATGGGGATACGGAACCGCTTCTCGCAGCAACGGGAGGCCATCGCGGAGCGGTGGCTGAAGGCGGCCTTCGAGACCTATGCGCCGGACATGGCGTCCTTTCTCCGCCGGGAGAAGGATCCGTTCGCGAACCCGGTGGGGAATGCGTTGCGGGTCGGAACCCGCGCGATTGTCGAGGGCCTGGCGGAAGGTCTGGATCCGGAGAAGGCGTGTCGCGCCCTGGACGAGGTCATGAAGATGCGCGTCCTCCAGGACTTCACGCCCGCCCGGGCTGTCGGGTTCGTCTTCCTGCTGAAGGAGGCGTTCCGGTCGGTGCTCGGGAAGGAGGCCTTGGAGCCGGGGCATGCCGGCGACGTGGCCGCGATCGACGCCGAGATCGACCGGATCGCGCTGTTCGCATTCGACCTGTACGTGCGCTGGCGCGACCGGGTGCACGAGCTGCGGATCGGTGAGCTGAAGCGGAGCCTCGGGGCGTACCGCGACCGGCCCGCGGGTCGGGGCGGGGCCCCGGCCGCCGGGGCCGACGCCGGGACGCCGTCGTTGCCGTGATGCTGTGGAATCGCTTAACGCGAGGTGCCAGCCTGTGAACGGGTTGATCTCCCTCGTCGCGGTCCTGGCGATCTTCGGGGCGGGGCTCGGCGCAGCCGCCGGACAGCA
>CAYUME010000681.1:0-3321 GCA_964445475.1 uncultured Planctomycetia bacterium | reverse complement strand
CGGAAGCCGAGGCGCCGGGCGACCGCCCGGGCGACCGTGCTCTTCCCCGCCCCCGCCGGTCCGTCGATGGTGATAACCACGCTTCAGGACACCGGGAAAGCCGGAAATCATAACCGGGGAGGGGCGGGGGATCAAGGAATACATATGACACCATGCGCGGGGATCGGGGTTGTCCTCCCCTTCCGTCACGGCTCGTCCGAGGAGGACAAACCCCTCCCACATCCCAAACCCCTGTACAGCGCAACCATCCGCCCCTATAATCGCCCCAACCCCTTGGCGGCCCGACAGATAGCACCATGACCCTCATCGCGCGCGGCCAACGCGACCCGCTGCACCTCCGGAGACTCCCCGGGGGGGTGGACCCGTTGGCGGCGTTCGCGCCGCTCGCGGACGAGCCGGGATCCGTCCTCCTCCACAGCGCGGCGCCCCACGCCCGGTTCGGGCGCCACGCGATCTGGGCGGCGCACCCGTTCGCGGTCCTCCAGACGCGGGGGGAGGAGACCGCGATCCGGCGCGGGGGGCGCGAGGAACGGAGGACGGGCAACCCCTTCGACATCCTGGCGGAGTTCCTCGCGGCGTGCCGCCAGGAGTCGGCCAACCTGCCCGTCCCGTTCGCGGGCGGCCTGGTCGGCTACTTCGGATACGACCTCGGGCGGTGGGTCGAGCGCGTCCCGCAGCGGGCGCGGAAGGAGGACGGGTTCCCGGACCTGTGGCTGGGGGCGTACGACGCGGCGGCCTGCGCGGAGCTCGCGGCCGGGGAGGCGTTCGTGACGGGGCGGGAGGGGCTGGACGGGCGGGAGGCGCTGGACCACCGGATGGCGGACCTGGCGGACGCCTACTGGAGCGCGGACGCGTCGAACGGCACCCGGGCGGCCGGGGAGCGCCGCCCCTCCGGGGGGGATCCAGGCCCGCCGGCCCCGTCCTCGAACTTCACGCGGGAGGCGTACCTGGCGGCGGTGCGGCGGGCGAAGGAGCACATCGCGGCGGGAGACATCTACCAGGTGAACCTCTCGCAGCGGTTCGAGGCGGCCAGCGGGCGGCCGGCGTACGCCCTCTACCGCCGCCTCTGCGCGGCGAGCCCCGCCCCCTTCTCGGCCTTCCTGAGCCTCGGCGACGGCCTCGCCGTCGCCAGCGCCTCGCCCGAGCGTTTCCTCGCCCTCGACGGCCGGCGCGTCGAAACGCGGCCGATCAAGGGGACGCGGCCGCGCGGGGCGACCCCCGCGGAGGACGCGCGGCTGCGGGCGGAGCTCGAGGCCAGCGAGAAGGACCAGGCGGAGCTCGTCATGATCGTGGACCTGGAACGGAACGACCTCGGACGGGTCTGCGAGACGGGGAGCGTCGAGGTCTCGGAGCCGCGCGTCATCGAGACGTACGCGCAGGTCCACCACGGCGTGGCGACGGTGCGGGGGACGCTGCGGAAGGGGGCGGGACCGGCCGACCTGCTGCGCGCCACCTTCCCCGGCGGCTCGATCACGGGCGCGCCCAAGGTCCGGGCGATGGAGCTCATCGACGACCTCGAGCCGACGCGGCGCAGCGTCTACACCGGGGCGATCGGCTGGATCGGGTTCGACGGCCGCATGGACCTCTCCATCGCGATCCGGACGATCCTCCTCGAGCGGGGGCGGGTGACGTTCCAGGCGGGAGGCGGGATCGTGGCGGACTCGGAGCCGGAGGCGGAGTACGACGAGACGATCGTGAAGGCGGCGGGGATGATGGAGGCATTGCGTAGAGCGTAGAGCGTGGAGCGTGCGTGCGAGGGGCGGGTCTCCCGATCCGCCCGCCCGGAGCCGGGGCCCCGTCCAGGGGACCGAGTCGCGGCCTCCCGTTCCCCGCCACGGGCTCCACGCTCCACCCCATGATCAGGAGGGACCCCATGCTTCCCTGGGCCTGGCTGGACGGACGGTTCGTGCGGGCCGACGCCGCCGCGGCGCCGCTCTCGGCGCCCGCCCTGCTCCGCGGCGAGGGGGTGTTCGAGACGATGGCGTGCGAGGGGGGCGCGCCGCTCCTCTTCGATTACCACCACGAGCGGCTGGCGGGCTCGGCGGCGGCGCTGGGGCTGCGGCTCCGGCTGCGCCCGCGGGCGCTCGCCGAGGCCGTCGCCCGGACGCTGGCGCGGAACGGGACGCGGGACGCGACGGCGCGCCTGATGCTGCTGCGCGGCGCGCGGCGGGACGCGGTCGCGATCGCGTGCCGGCGCCTGGAGCGGCCGTCGCCCGCCGACTGCACGCGGGGGGTGACGCTGGCGGCGGCGCCGTGGCGGCGCGCGGAGGGCGTGCCGATCCACCGCCACAAGACCCTCGCGTACTGGGAATGCCAGGAGGCGCGGGCCTGGGCGCGGGCGCGGGGGGCGTTCGACGCCCTCTTCCTCACGCCGGCCGGGCACGTCCTCGAAGGCAGCATGACGAACGTCTTCTGCGTCCGCCGCGGGACGCTGACGACGCCGCCGGTCTCGATGGGGCTGCTGCCGGGGGTGATGCGGCGGTTCGTGCTGACCGCGTCGCGCGCGCTCTTCGGAGTGACCGTCCGGGAGGCGCGGCTGACGGTCGACGACCTGCTCCGCGGCGACGAGGTCTTCGTCACGAACGCCGTGATCGGGGCGGTGCCGGTGAGGGAGATCGCCGGCCGCGCGGCGGGAAGAGGGCGCGGCGCGGCGATGGCCTTCCGGGCGGCGTACGACGTGGCGGTGCGTGGGGGGGGGCGTAGGACGTAGGACGTAGGACGGACGCGGGGCGACACGTCCGCCTCCGCCTGTCGGCTCTGACGGACAAGCGGTGTCGCCCGGGTACACGGCCTCTAACGACTCGCCACCCGGCTCGCCTCTCGCCCGGGTCTCCGATCTCTTGGCTCGCATCTCGCCCTACCCTCTCCTCTCGCCTGCACAAGCCGCGAACACGGAGGGTTGGGCTCGGGCCCGTGCCCGGGGCCCGGGAGGGGGCGGGGGGAGGCCCAGGGGGGGTGGCCCACGGACATAGTTCCCCTTGCGGGCGGGACGCAGATTTCGCAGATTGACGCGGATTGCGCAGATTATCTTCCGAGGACAACAGACCAACAGCACAACGGATGGATTCACCGCCGAAGACGCTGAAGACGCCGAAACAACGGCACAACGGCGAAGCGGCACAACAGCCGGTTCTCACCACCAAGGATCGAAGACACGAAGCGGCACGAAGACGACGGAAACGACAACAGCTTCATTGAGAGGGCACGGGGAGGCCCAGGTTGTCGGGCCACGTGCAGGGTCTTCCCTGGGGGCGGGACGCAGATTTCGCAGATTGACGCAGATTGCCCAGCGCGGTCGAACCGCAACCGAGAGTAGCCGCC
>CAYUME010000680.1:0-3322 GCA_964445475.1 uncultured Planctomycetia bacterium | reverse complement strand
GTCGCGTTCACGGACACGTCGACGGGGACGCCGACCTCGTGGCTGTGGAACTTCGGGGACGGTACGTCCTCGACGCTCCAGAACCCGGGGCACGCCTACGCGACGGCCGGCACGAAGACCGTGATCCTGACGGTCAGAAACGCCACAGGTTCGGCGAGCGCCAGCCGGAGCCTGTCGGTCCTGACGACGCTAACGGCCGCGTTCACGTTTAGCCCGACCTTGCCGACAGCCGATCAAGCTGTTCAATTTACGGATACCTCTATCGGGACACCGAACATCTGGCAGTGGGGCTTCGGGGACGGGGCGACGTCGACCCTGCAGAACCCGAGCCATGCGTTCACCGCGGCCGGCACCTATACGGTGACCCTGACGGTCATGAACGCCGCGGGGTCGAATACGACCAGCCGGTCAGTGCTTATAGCGGAAGGGACTGAGCCGACCGGGGAGGTCTATTGGGTGAGTCCGACGGGAACGGCGTCCTGGGCGAGCGCAAAGAGCACGGCGCCTTTGGCCGGTACGGCGGCGGCATCGCTGGCGACGGCGAACACGAGCGCCGTGGCGGGGGATATCGTGGTGCTCCGGGGCGGGATATACAACGCGGGCATCCAACCGGCCCGCTCGGGTACCGGGATCAACTCGAAGATCACCTTTCAGGCGTATTCGGGTGAGACGCCGGTGATAACCGGTTCGAGCGTGATCGGGATAGCCCTGAACAACGGGAAGACCTACATCAAGGTAACTGGGATCACGGTCAGGAACGTCTCGCGTTGGCTGGTCATTCTGCGGGGGTCTTCCTACAACGAGGTCTCGTATTGCTCGTTCGAGCCGACGGCTTCGTTGATCGGCATCCAGATCTATCGGGGCGATACGACCTCGGCTCCGTGCACGAACAACTGGTTCCATCACAATGTCATCCATGACCAGGGATACGTGGGCGACGATTGGAACGACCACGGCTATTTGATGCAGCTCGGGGTGCCCTCGTATGACGGTGACAGCAGCCGCAACACGATCGAGGACAACATTTGGTATCACGGCGGGCACCATTGCATGGACACGTGCACTCAATACAACGTCATCAGAGGCAACGTCATGCACAACGAGAGCTGGATGGATCCGCCGGATAATCCGACGGTTCCCCTTGTCCAGGCGCCGGCCAGCAACGGAAAATACGGGAATCGCTGCTTCACCATTTACGATGAAACAGGGTATAACAGGGATGGCCTGTTCAATTTGGCCGAAGGCAACAGGTTCGGTCACGCGGGTAGGCCGCCGGACGACGACGGCGCGGACAATGTCGAGCTGGCGGCGCACAAGAACATCTTCAGGTACAACGACATCTTCAACGCGGCCAAGGATGGGTTGTATTTCCGGAACTCGGGGACGCTCTTCGCCTGCAATAACAGGGTCTACAACAACACCATCTTCTACAACGGGCAGAACGAATCGTTCGACTATTACGAGCACCGCCGGAACGGCATCTACTTCACCCCGAACACCACGGGCAACGTCATAAAGAACAACATCTCGTACGGCAATTACAACCACGACATCTGGAGCTGGTACCCGTTGGGGCTTCACGGCAACACGGTCGCGAACAACTGGTTCGGCGAGGGGACGGATCCGATCTTCTTCACGCCGGGCCTGACGGGCGATCCGCTCTTCGTCAACACCGACGTCTCGAACCCGATGAGCACGACCCTGCCGGACCTCAGCCTGCGCTCCACGTCCGGAGCGATCGACCGGGGCGCGCACCTGACGCGGGCAACCCAGGGTGGCGTCAACTCGATCACGCTGGTCGTCGAGGACGCCCTGTACTTCCAGGACGGCACCTGGGGGTCGGCGCTTTCCGACGTCAGGCCCGACGGGATCGCGATCGGCACGGTCGACAACGTGGTGCAGATCAGGTCGATCAGTTATGCGACCAACGTCATCATCCTGGCCGAGCCGAGGACGTGGAGCGCCCAGGCGCCGATCTGGCTCTACAGCGACTCGAGGGGCCGGTGCGTTCTCCAGGGGGCGGCCCCCGATGTCGGCGCGCACGAATTTGTGCGCTGATAAAGCCTCTTTTCGGTAACATCGTTCGCTGAATAGATTTGACCATGAGAAGGGGGCCGTGTATCATCCTTGAATAGGGATCGGGAATGAAACGACGCAAACCTCAGGTCGTTGTGGCACTTGCGCTTGGCGTGTGCTTAACACCTTCTCTGCTTTTCCAACAGGGAAAAACAGCCGCTGATCCCAGGCCAGGCCTTGTCGTCGATCACACTTGCACCAAGCTCGAGGTTATACCTCCAGAATGGATAAATAAAGCCAAGGACATCCTGCATATCGCCTACGGCCATACTTCCCACGGCAGCCAGATCGTGACGGGGATGACCGGACTCCACAAATGGAAGGGAGATCTTTATTCCTGGAATAACGGCCCAAAACCCGGAGCTTTGGATCTGCGGGCGTTTTACCGGAATTTCGGCAACTTGAATATGGCCAACGATCTGGGCGATCCTGACAGGAAAGCGTGGGAGAGAGCGACGCGCCTCTATCTCGATGATAATCGGGATATCAATGTTGTCCTATGGGCCTGGTGCTGGCAGGTCAACGGGACCAAGGCGGATATCGAGCTCTATCTCAGGCTGATGAGCCAACTGGAAACCGACTATCCCGACGTCAGGTTCGTCTATATGACCGGGCGGCTCATCGGGCAGACGGCCAAAGACAACGTGCACGTCCGGAACGAGCAGATCCGCGCGTTCTGTCGGGCCAATGACAAGGTCCTCTACGATTTCGCGGACATCGAGAGCTACGATCCCGACGGAAATTATTACGGGGACAAGCTGGCCAATGACGCCTGCGATTATGACAGCGACGGTGACGGGATTCGCGATAGGAACTGGGCCAAAGACTGGCAGAACGCGCATCCGGGGGAGTGGTTCGATTGCCCGGCCGCCCACACCAAGCCGCTCAACGCCAACCTCAAGGCCTATGCGGCCTGGTGGCTGTGGGCCCGGCTGGCCGGCTGGGACGGCCGTTAAGCCGTTTCGCCATTACTTCAACTTCAGCTTGAGGATCTTGCCCGAGTCGTTCTTGGGTAGAGCGTCCCGGACCTCGTAGAGCTTCGGGATCTTGTAGACAGCCAGGTGCTTCTGGAGGAAGCCTGGGAGCTCCGCGACGAGGTTTTGACCGGTCCCCTTCTTGACTACGAGGAAGGCCTTGGGCGCCTCCCCCAGGATATCGTCGGGTACCCCGACGACGGCCGCTTCGACGACAGCCGGATGCTCGTGGAGGGCTTCCTCGATCTCCTTGGCGCTGACGCGGTTGCCGC
>CAYUME010000679.1:235-3331 GCA_964445475.1 uncultured Planctomycetia bacterium | reverse complement strand
CGAGATGCACTTCCCCGGCTCGTAGACCACCCCGCCGGGGTGGAGCATCCGGCTGAAGGGCCGTCGCGCCCCTCCGTAGCGCCCCGGGCGTGCGTTGGTGCGCTCCGACCACGCCTTGAGGAGGCATCCCGGAAGCTTCCGGCAATCGCAGTGCAGGCAGCGGAGTGTCTCCGTCCGCGCCTCGGCGTCCGAGAAGCCCGCTGCCGCGCCGCCGCCCGCCTCGATCCGAGCCCCGCCGGTCACGCCGACGAGGAGCTGCGCGCGCTCCGTCTCGTCCACGCGGGAGAGGACGGAGGAGAAGGGCTTCGCCTCGCCCGTCACGGGTTGCCCTGCGAGGAGCTGACCGATCGAGACCGCCATGCCGAGCCCGTGGGCGACGGCGCGGATGGCCAGCTTCTGGGCGCGGAGGGCGTTGCCGCCCGCGAAGACGCCCGGAACCGAGGTCGCGAACGACGCGGCGTCGGCCTGGATCCCGGAGGCCGCCTGCGCGAGGCCGAACGGGTTGCCGCCCTTCTGTTCGCCCGCCGCGATCGCGACGGCGTCGAATTCCCGCCGGAGGTCGTCGAGCGTCCGGTCCCGCCCGATGCGGACGCACGGCTGGAACTCCGCCCCGAGGCGCCGGACGAGGGTGATCTCCGCGTCGAGGACGTCCCGCGGGAGGTCCGCCTCGGGCGTCCCGTACCGCAGCATCCCGCCCGGCTGCTCCCGGTCGTCGAAGACCGTGCAGGCGTGGCCGTCGAGGAGGAGGTGCCAGGCGGCGGCGAGGCCGGCCGGGCCGGCTCCGACGATCGCGACGCGCTTGCCGGACGGGGCCTTCCGCTCCGGGAGCCAGGGGGCTCCCGAGGCGAGGTCGGCGTCGGCGGCGTGCCGCTTGAGGAGGCAGACGGAGACGGCCGCGTCGATCGGCCGGCGCCGGCAGGCCCCTTCGCAGGGGGCGGGGCAGATCCGGCCGAGGACGGCGGGGAGGGCGATCCGCTCCTTGACCGTCGCGAGCGCCTCGCGGAGCCGCCCGGCGCCGATCTGGCGGATCATGCGCGGGATGTCCATGCGCGCCGGACAGGCGCGCATGCAGGGGGCGAGGCAGTCGCCGGCGTGCTCGCTGAGGAGGAGCTCGAGGGCGTCGCGGCGGGCCTGGCGGACCGCGTCCGATTCGCTCTCGACGCGCATCCCCTCCTCGACCCGCGTCGCGCAGGAGGGGACGAGGGAGGGGCGCCCCGCGACCCGCACGACGCAGACCATGCAGGAGGTCTCCGCCCGCCGCCCCGGCAGGAAGCAGAGCGTGGGGATCCCGATCCCGAGCGCCTTGGCGGCGTCGAGGACCGTGCTCCCCGCGGGGACCTCGACCTCCCGGTTGTCGATCGTCAGCCGCGGCATAGGGCGATCACCTTTCCTCCGGAACCTCATTCGACCCGTATCGCGTCGGCCGGGCAGACGACCCGGCATGTGTCGCACTTCGTGCAGGTCGCCTGGTCGATCTCGTGCCGCCGGTAGGGCGCGAACGGGATGGCGTCGACGGGGCAGTGCTGGGCGCAGCGGGTGCAGCCGGTGCAGGCGTCGGTGACCGTGTAGCGGATGAGCGCCCGGCAGCGGCGCGCGGGGCAGCGCTTCCGGAGGTGCGCCTCGACCTCCTCCCGGAAGTACCGGAGCGTCGTGAAGACGGGGTTGGGGGCGGTCTTGCCGAGCCCGCAGAGGCTTCCCGCCGCCGTCGTCCGGGCCAGGCGCTCCAGGTCCCCGAGGTCCCCCGCCTTCCCCTCCCCGGCGCAGAGGCGCTCGAGGATCTCGAGCATCCGGCGCGTGCCGACCCGGCAGCAGGTGCACTTGCCGCACGACTCGCTCTGGGTGAACTGCAGGAAGTAGCGGGCGATGTCGACCATGCAGTCGTCCTCGTCGAGGACGACAAGGCCGCCGGAGCCCATCATGGCGCCGGCGGCGAGGAGGGCCTCGTAGTCGACGGGGGTGTCGGCCATCGCGGCGGGGAGGCAGCCGCCGGAGGGGCCTCCGATCTGGACGGCCTTCCACTTCTTCCCGCGTGCGGCCCCGCCGCCGATCTCCTCGACGATCGTCCGGAGGGTCGTCCCCATCGGGACCTCGATGAGCCCGCCGCGGGCGACCTTGCCGGCGAGGGCGAAGACCTTCGTGCCCTTGCTCCGCTCCGTCCCGATCGCGGCGAAGGCCTCCGGCCCGTTGCGGAAGATCCAGGGGACGCAGGCGAGCGTCTCGACGTTGTTGATGAGGGTCGGCCGGCCGTGGAGGCCGCTCTCGGCGGGGTAGGGGGGGCGGTAGCGCGGGGTGCCGCGGCGCCCCTCGATCGACGCGATCAGCGCGGTCTCCTCGCCGCAGACGAAGGCGCCCGCCCCCTCCCGGATCTCCAGGCGCAGCCGGAGCGGGCCCGCGCGGGTCTTCAGGTCCAGCCGCCCGGCCTTCTCGCACCGGCGGATCGCCTCGCGGACGCGCTCGACGGCGAGGGGGTATTCGGCGCGGATGTAGAAGATCCCCTCCGCGGCGCCGGCGGCGTAGGCGGCGATCGCCAGCCCCTCGATCACGCGGTACGGGAAGGACTCGAGGATCATCCGGTCCATGAAGGCGCCCGGGTCGCCCTCGTCGCCGTTGACGATCAGGACCGTGTCCTGGCGCCGGGCGGCGCGGACCCGCTCCCACTTGACCCCCGTCGGGAACCCGGCCCCGCCGCGGCCGCGGAGGCCGCTCCGCTTCACCCGCTCGACGACGTCCACCGGCTCCAGCTCCGCCAGGGCGCCCGCCAGGGCGCGGAATCCGCCGTGCGCGGCATAGGCGTCCAGATCGAGCGGGTCGAGCTTCCCGAAGTGCTCCGTCGCGATGTGCTGCTGCCGGCCGAAGAAGGCGGCGATCGCGGGGTCGCGGATGTCCGCCGCGTGCCGCTCCTCCGGCCGCCACGCCTCGCCGGTCGCCAGGTCCTCGAGGAGGGTCCCGAAGGCCGCCCAGGCCCGGCGCGCGATCCCCGGCGCCCGGACGTGGCGCCGCACGATGCGCGGCACGTCCTCGGGCGTCACCTTCGTGTAGACCGCCGGCGCGCCGCCCGGCAGGTCCACCTCCACGATCGGCGTCTGGTAGCACATC
>CAYUME010000679.1:0-225 GCA_964445475.1 uncultured Planctomycetia bacterium | reverse complement strand
ACGGCGACCGCGACGCCCGTTCCGGCCACGGCTGCGCGGAGGGCGTCGTGGACGCGGTGGCTCCCCTTGGCCATGCAGCAGGAGCCGAGGCCGATGCGGATCTCGCCGCGGGGCTCGACCGCGCCGGCGGGGGCGGCGACGACGGCGACGGCGGCGCCGCGGGCGACCGTCTCGAAGTCCCGCAGGATCCGCGGCGCCCGTTCCGGTGTCACGTGTCCGTACGTG
>CAYUME010000678.1:0-3335 GCA_964445475.1 uncultured Planctomycetia bacterium | reverse complement strand
TGCTCAGCCCAGGAGAAGGACGAGAAGAAAATGGCTGTCGGACCCTGCGGCCTCTGCTGCGACGCCTGCCCGCTGATGGCCGCCGGCAAGTGCAAGGGCTGCAATACGCAGATGAAATGCCCCGTCGTCGAGTGCGCCTGCATGAAGAAGATCACGTACTGCGGGACGTCGTGCAAGATGTTCGCAGACTGCGGGAAGCTGGTCGGCCGGCCGTACGACAAGGCCTACCTGGAAAAGATCAAATCGAAGCTCGGCTAGCGGCCGGAATGCCGGGGTGAGTCCCGTCCCGGCGCGCGCTCCATGCCAACCGGACATCGCAGCGGGGGGATCGCCATCCCCCCGCTCGTGAAGCTCCCCGCCCCGGAGGGGCGGGGCTTCTAACAGCAACACCATCGACGAAACCCGCCGTCCTTCCTTCGCCGCAGCCGATGACCACAGCCTCGGCTGGCCCGCCGTCGACTTGCGCGCAGACGGGAGCTAGACCCGCATTAGAACGAGATCCGGAAGGACGGCCACTGCTCCTGCCGTCTGTTCTACACGCCGGGATGAGGACGCCTCGCGCGGACCGGGATCCCCGACCGGGAGGCCGGCGACCCCCGCCGCGCCGGCCCGCTGGGCTTAAACCGGTAGCGCCGGCTTCTTCGGCCGGCCCGGCTTGAAGGCCTGGAGGTGGCGGACGGGGAGGGCGAGACCCGGCGTGGCGGCCGCGGCGCCGGCGAGCGCCTCCTCGAGCGCCGACCGGAGCAGCTCCGGGGGCGCTTCCGCCCGGAGGTTCAGGACCAGCCGTCCGCCGGCGACCGGCGCCGCGAGCGCGTGGGTCTGCGCCGGCTCGCGGTCGCTCCCCACGACGTTGAGCGCGGCGACGTCGGCCGACCAGCCGCCCGGCGCGAGGATCATCTTGAGGTGGGCGATCTCGCCCCCCCCGGCCCCCACCCGCCCGCGGATCCGCCCGGCGAGATCCCTCAGAAGGGCGTTCCCGTCGAACGGCGCCGGCGCGGCGGCGTCAATCTCGGCGTTCAGCCACCCCAGCCGCTCCTCGCCATCCCCGTACGTCTGATAGTCGACGTCCACCGCCGCGCCCGCCGCCGCCGGCTCCGCCAGGACGCGGTCGAACCACGCGTCGAGGCCGTCCCCCCGGCGGGCCGACACCTCGAACAGCTCCGCGCGCGGGAAGGCGGCGCGCAGGGCGTCCCGGAGACGGGCCCGCCGCGCGTCGTCGAGGAGGTCGACCTTGTTGACGACGACCAGGTCCGCCTCCTCGAGCTGCATCCGGTAGATGTAGGTCACCGTCTCCGAGAAGCGGGGGCCGGGCTCGAGGCCGAGGATCCGCAGGGCGCGGACGGGGTCGACGAGGACGCTGAAGGGCGCGACGGCGTAGTCGTCGCCGTAGAGGCGCCGGAGGGGCTCGGCGACGGTGGCCGCCAGGTCGGTGCAGCTCCCGACCGGCTCGGCGATGAAGGCGTCGGGACGGGCGTCGCGGGCGAGCTTCCGGGAGGCCTCGACAAGGGAAGTGAAGCGGCAGCAGAAACAGCCGCCGCCGATCTCCTCGACGGGGAAGCCGCCCGACCGCATGAGGCCGGAGTCGACGAGGCCGGTCCCCTGGTCGTTGGCGACGAGGCCGACGCGGAGGCCCCGGTCGCGGAGCCGCTCCGCCAGCCGGAGGACGGCCGTCGTCTTGCCGGCGCCGAGAAAGCCGCCGATCAGGATGTAGCGGGCCTTGGCCGTCATGCGGATTCCATCCTGATGAGGGTGTCCAGTTCGAGTTTCTGCGAGGAACCGTCCCCCCGGAGCACGTCCGAGAACCCCGCCTCGTACAGCATCCGCCGGCACGCGGCCATGTCGAGCCCGCGGCCCCCGGAGGTGTCCGCCTCGGTGTCGCGAGGGTTGGCCCCCGTCTCGGCGTAGACAACGTTCGCGCCGGCGGACAGCCCGAGCAGGTTGGGCTCGTGAACCGCGATGTTCCGCGTTTCGCGGCAAGCCAGCGTCGCGAGGGCCACGACTGCAACGACCTGGGCCAGGCGGTGCTCGGTGATCTGGCCCCGGTCCGCCAACGGGGCACCGGGGATGAAGACGCGCCGCATGGCGGCATGCTGAAAACATCCGTGCTCGATACCCAGCCAGAGCTGATCGACCAGCTCCTGCGCCGAATGCTCGGGCCCCACCGGCTCGCAGCAGGTGTAGAAATCCAAGCCGGATTCCCGGATGGCGCTGAACGTCCGCCGGCGACGCGCCGGGTCCAGATCCGTATCGGCCCCTTCGCGGAGCCGGCAGACGTGATAGGCGCCCGCCACCCCCGCCGCCCGCAATTCGCGGGCCTGAGAGACGTCGAAGTCCCCCGCGTTGACGACGATCTGCGTCTGAGAAGGCAACACCTGACGGACCGTCCCGACGATCCGGAGGAGGCGCTCGAGGTCGAACTCGTGCATCGTCATGAGAAAGAGGGCATACAAGTCTCCCCCGGCGGCGAACGCGCGGGCCCGGGCCACGATCTCGTCGATCGGCAAGAGCGAGGACGCAAGGCCCGTATGGTCCCGACCGAAGGAGCAGAATCGACAGTTCCCGACACAGGGATGGATCTCGACCCCGATCTGGCCGAGGAGCATGGCCCGGTTGCCGAAGCGACGGCGGGAGACGGCGTCGGCGACGGCCTTGAGCGCGGCGGCCTCGAGGGAGGCGGAAGGCTGGTCGAGCAGGGTGACGCATTCGTCGCGCGTCGGGGCCCGGCCGCCGAGCGCCGCTTCCAGGATCCCGCCAACGAGTCCGCCTGGACTCAGGGCCGGGTGCGCTTCCGAAGGGGGGCCGCTCGCCGGGCCTCGGCGAGGAGGCCTCCGATCGCCCGATGGTAACGGTCCAAGGTGGCGCTCCATTGCCGGAGACAGTCCCGGCCGGCGGGCGTGATGCGATAAAGCCGGCGGGCGGGCCCCAGCGAGGAGGCGTCCCGTCTCGAGACCACGTAGCCGTCCCGCGCCAGAGCCCGGAGCGTCCGGTACAGCCCCGCAGGATCCGGGCGGCAGCCGCGAAGCACCGGCATCCCGGCGACCGCCCGCACCAGGCGATAGCCGTGCTGCGGCTCCGTCGCGAGGGCCGTCAGGAGGGCCGGATGGATGAGCTTGTCGAGGGTGGTGCCCCGGCAGGGACACCGA
This sequence comes from uncultured Planctomycetia bacterium, assembly GCA_964445475.1. Classification (GTDB taxonomy): domain Bacteria; phylum Planctomycetota; class MHYJ01; order CAYUME01; family CAYUME01; genus CAYUME01. The sequence continues at coordinate 192 of CAYUME010000678.1, read as the reverse complement.
CCCCGGGCGGCGCGAGATGGGCAGCTACTAGACATAGTCAAATAGAATCCCTACCCGAATCCGCGCCGGGTGTCAAGGGTCCTGGACGCGCGGGAGGACGCTCACGATGCGCCGTGGCAGCAACCGGCGCCGGGCGGGACCGATTTCGAGAGCTCGCCCCGGGCGAAGGCCAGGGCCGCCGCCGCCGGGTCG
>CAYUME010000677.1:0-3339 GCA_964445475.1 uncultured Planctomycetia bacterium | reverse complement strand
CTGGTTGTTGACGAGGGCGTTCTTCATGTTCTCGTTCCAGGACTTCCAGTAGGTGCCGCTGGGGCCGTCATACTGGAAGAGGGCGAGCGACGTGTAGTACCAGTAGTAGAAGTCGATCTTGGGGCCGTCCCAGACCGGCAGGTCCCGGATCAGCATGTCGGCGCCGCCGCGCAGGCGCGGGTCGCCCTTGTTCTTGTCCATGAAGATGCGGGACATGATGCCGATGGCGGTGAGGGCCTCGTGGTTGGCGTAGTTCTCGTTCTTGCCCTGGACGACGACCTGGCCGGTGCCCTTGGCGTTGTAGCCGATGCGGTAGTCCTCGCCGGTGACCTCGTCGAACCAGGAGCGCGCGCCTTCGTAGCCGGACTTGGGGGCGTTGAGGCCGGAGATCTCGGCGGACTTGAGGGCCATGACGCACCAGCCGGAGACGGACGAGTCGTTGTCGCCGCACTTGGAGGTGTAGCGCCAGGCCTTGCCGGGGTTCTGGGCGCTGATGAGGAAGTCGATGGACTTCTGGGCGTTCTCCTTGAAGAGGCCGCTGCCGGTGAGGCCGTACGCCTCGGAGAGGGCCAGGGCGGCGATCGAGTGGTTGTACATGTACTTCGCGGCGCTCTTTCCGCCGATGCATCCCTCGCTGTCCTGGTTGGCCATCATCCACTGGATGCCCTTCTTCACGACATGGCCGAAGCAGATCCCGTCGTACGTGTCGCGGGACAGGTGCGTATAGCCGGCGCCGAGGAAGGCGAGGAGGGAGCAGCCGGTGTTGCCGACGTCGTACTCGGGGTAGCCGGGTCCGCCGCAGGATCCCTTGATGACCTTGCCGCAGTTGGAGGTGAAGCCGTCGGTGTCCCAGCTGCCGTCGGTGTTCTGGTGGCGGGCGAGCCAGCGGAGGCCGGCGAGCACCGCGCCCTCGGTCGCCTGGCTGCCGCCGCCGCGGGAGACGAGGTTGCGCTTGCCGCCGAGGCGGCCGCCGTACCGGCCGCCGCCGCCGCCGCCGACGCCGATCGAGTCGTTGGTGCCGGGGCCCTTGAACGGCTTGTCGGAGAGGAAATCCTTGCTGTCGCCCTTCGCCTGCTGGAATTCCTCGTCGTTGGCCGTCTCGTTGTGGTCCGCCTCCTCGGCGTCCTTGATGAAGACGGGATCCTCGACGGCCTTCTCCGCGCGGATGGGCTTCCGGTTGTCGAAGATGTCGCGCGGGAGCTCGAACTTGGGGATTTCCAGGGGCTTCTGGGGCAGCTTCATCATCGTGACTTCTTCGGGCTGGGCGAGGTTCCCGGAGCCCAGCACGATGTAGATGGCCAGCAGGAGGACGAGGCCGTGGATCCCGATCGAGATGGCCCACCACGGGGTGGCCTGCACGATCCGATCGGTCCAGTCCTCCGGGTCCTGCGGGACGTCCTGCGGAGGGGGCATTTCCTCCTGGGGGGCATTGGGATCGACGTACTCGTCCTGCCGGGCCATGGTGCCTCTCCTGATTGTCGCGGGCACAGCGCCCACGCCCTACCATGTAGAAATCTATTATAAGGGGGGGGTCCCCGTCGTCAAGAATAAACGGGGAGACTGGAGGAAGGTTCGGGCAATCTACTTATTTCCGGAGGATTTCTTCTCGTGGTAGACGATCACGGCGAGGGCGCCGGCGACCTCCCCTTCGGGGGTGAACCGGCGGATCCGGAGCTCCCGGGTCCGGAAGGAGGGGCGCAGGGTCTCGACCTGGACGAGGAACTGGATGAGGCTCTTCCGGTCGATGCCGGCGAGGTCGACGGAGTAGCCCTTTTCGACGATGTCCTCGCGGGTGGAAGCCGGGAGGGGGGTGATGGCCTTGAGCTGGGTGCCCACGATGCCGGCGGCCCGGGCGGTCTGGGTGAGGAAGGCGACGGGATCCCCGGCGCGCTCCAGGGCGGGGACGGCCTGCGTTCCTCCCGCGCGGCGCGTCGTGTAAACCTGGAGGCGGACCTTGTCCGCCTGCAGGAGGCGGGCGCGCTGGGCCTGGATCCGGTCGACGAGGTCCCCGGTCGAGGCGTACCCCACCGCCGCCCAGACGCCCGCCGCCACGGCGACCGCCAGGCCGAGCATCAGCCAGAGGTTGGAACGATCCGTTGCCGCCGCCATGCTACTTCGTCCCGGTTCCGTTCAACGCGAGCTTGATCGTGAAGTTGTACTTCCCGTCCGGCCGGGCCGAAAGGCCCTCCAGGGAGACCGTCTCGAACCGCGTGTCGGCCTTCAGGGTGTTCTGCAGGGCCTCGCCGAGGGGCGGGTTGGAGATCCGGCCGGTGAACTCGAGCAGGCCCTGTCCTTTCGGCGAGAGCGTGTAGTTCAGGCTTTCGAGGGCGATGTGGAAGTCCGGGTTGCGGCCGCCGGCGGTCTGGCGGGCGAGCAGCTCGCGCATCGCGGTGAAGACGGCGCCCACGGGCTCGAGGGCCGAGGTCGTGAGCGCCCCGCTTCCCTGTCCCCGCTTCTCCCCTTCCTCCCGCCAGGCCCGCTTCAGTTCGTCCAGGAGCGTCTCCCGGTCCTCGACCCGGGCCGCGCGATCGGGGAAGACCTCGGCGACGACCTTCTGCTGCTGGTCGAGGATCCGGTCGAGCTGGCCGCGCAGGTCCGAGGACTGGATGTGGAAGTGGACGGCGGCGAGGAGGAGCAGGAGGGCGGAGAGGAAGACGGCGGAGGCCAGGGTGCGCCGGACGCGCTCGTAGGGCCGCTGGTGGACGAACTCCTCCTGCCGGAAGTCGAGGCGCGTGCGGGCGAGGCCCAGCCCCTTGAGGGCGAGGCCGAAGGGGACGGCCAGGTGGGCCGGCGAGCCCGCGTCCCCGAACGGGTGTTCGACGCCGTCGAGGAGGTCGTCCTCCACGACGGGCAGGGTCGTTTCCTGCGTCAGCCGCTCGCCGAGGCCGGGGCGCCGGGCGAGGGAGCCGGAGAGGACGATCCGGACCGGCGGGTCGCCCGCCTGGCGGGAGAGGAGGAACCGGGAGATCTCCCGGGCCAGGATCGCGGGGCGGTCCGCCCCGCCCGCCTCGGCGGGGGCGGAGGACGGCTCCGCGTCCGGGTCGGTGGCGATGGCGAAGCGGAGGGCGCGGACGAAGCGGGGGATTCCGTGGTGGATGAGGACGAGCCGGGTGAAGCGCGGGCCGCCGTGGGCCACGACGAACGGCGCCTCCTCGCCCCCCCGCGCGTAGACGTTGGCCAGCGCGTTCACGTCGAGATCGAGGGCCGCCGCGTGGCGCTCTACGTGATCGACTCGACGCACGACAAGGGCTTCGTGACCTCGGCCGGAGCGGACAAGATCCGCCGGCTCATGGACCGCGCCGAGGAGCTGGGCGTCCCCGTCGTCGCGCTGCTGGCCTC
>CAYUME010000676.1:0-3340 GCA_964445475.1 uncultured Planctomycetia bacterium | reverse complement strand
GACGGCGCCATCGAGGAGGGACAGGGGCTCGGCGCGGCCGAGATCGGCCACAGCTGGGTCCCGGACCCGTCCACGGGGAAGCCGGTCCACCTGGAGGACGTCTGCTCCGGATGGTCGATCGCGCGGCGGGCGCGCGCGCAGGTGGCCCGGGGCGAGGCGCCGGGCCTCGGGGCACTTGCGGGCGACCGCCCGGACGCCGTCACCGCCCAGACGGTGCACGCGGCCGCGGAGGCGGGGAACGCGGAGGCCCGCACCCTGCTGGACGAAACGGCGCGCACGCTCGCCCTCGGCCTCGGCAACGTCGTGGCCCTCCTGAACCCCGACCGGATCGTCATCGGAGGCGGCGTCTCCCTGATGGGCCCCCTCTTCTGGGACCCCCTGCGGCAGCACCTCCGCGCCTTCACCTTCCCCCCGTTCGCCGCCAACTTCGACATCCAGCCGGCGTCGCTCGGGGAGGAGGTCGTGGTCCGGGGCGGGATCCTCCTCGGCCACCGGGCCGCCCCCTCGACCGCCTGACCCCCTTCCGCCGTCCGCCCTCCTGTTCATCCTTTTCTTGACTCGGCCCGCCTCTCCCGATATATGTGACATCATATTTCTTTATGTGCCCCCCTGTGACGTCCACAGAGGGGCCGGGAACGCGCTGACGGCGGCCCCGCGCGCGTCAGCCCCCCCGTTGAGCAAGGGAGGCCCCATGCCGTTGACAGGAGTCAGTCCTTCCGGGATCCGGTTCCGCCGCGGCGCCGCGCTCCTCCTCGCCCTGGCCATCCTCGTCCTCCTCTCCCTCCTCGGCGCCACCTTCGCGACCCGATCCGCCGTCGAGCGGGCCGTGGCCCGCAATGCCCTGGATGCCGCCCGGGCGCGCCTGACCGCCGCCGCCGGGCTCGAGGAGGCCATCGCCCGCCTCCGTACCGCCGCCCGCCACGGCGAGGACGCCAACGGGAACGGCCGGCTGGACCCCGGCGAGGACGCCGACGGGAACGCGGTCCTCGACGACATCCTCTCCGACACCCGCTGGACCTGGGGCGGCGGGACCCGCCCCTCGTTCGCCGCCGCCGGCCCCGACGGGCGCCCCCAGCTCCTCCGCATCGACGGGACCGAACAGGGGATCTCCGGCTCCCTGGGGGGCTCCCCCTACGTCTCCGGCGGCAGCACGTACACGCTCCGGATCGCGGACGCGAACGCCGCCCTTTGCGCGAACGACGGCCTCGGCCGGCCCGCCGACTCGGACCGCCTGCGCCGCGTCCTCAATCGTCTCGGTAAGCGCCCCGCGCTGAACGTCCCGTCCCTCGGCGACCGCCTCCTGGCCATCCGGCCGAGGGCTGGTTTCGCCTCCCTCCGGGACCTCCGCCGGGCCCTCTCGGAGGCGGAGATGTCGCGTGCCGCGCCGTTCCTCACCGTCCAGGCCTGGGTCGATCCCGCCGTGGCCAACCCGGTCCCCGTCAGCGCCTACGAGGCCCTCCGCCCCGGGTCGCCCTACGCCGTCCGGTACCCGCGTCCCGCCAACGCCGACGCCCCGGGGACGGCCCTCTACCGCTTCGGTCGGGGCGTGAACGTCGCCGGCCTGCCGGACGAGACGCCCGTCGCCTTCCATGCGGACGACCGCCCCGTGGGGGAGGGGGACACCCGCACGGCCGTCTACGCGATGGACGAGATGCACCCGCAGTGGATCGAGGTGACGGCCCGCGCGCCGGTGAACGTGAACCTCGCGCCGCGCGAGATCCTCGCCGCCCTGATCGAGGAGGTGCACGGATTCTTCCTCCTGGGCCCGTCCTATTCCCCGTTCGACGCGGACACCCTCTACGCGGGCCCCGCAACCGACCCCCTGAACGCGTGCGGCAACTGGTTCCGCCTGCAGCTCCCCTGGGACGGCTCGCGGGGCGCGCTCGGGGGCGGGGCGTTCGGTCACCTCCCCCCGACGGCGCCGTTCACGGCGCGCGAGGCCGACGACCTCGCGGCGCGGCTCGTCGCCGAGCGGGAGCGCCGCCCCTTCCGTACCTGGGCCCAGCTCGAGGACTTCATCGGCAGCCTCGTCTGGCACGCCCGACACAACCCCGCGGGGCCGATCCGGGACCCGCGGACCGGGATCTGGGAGGAGCCCGGGGCGCACGGCGCGAACGCAACGGCATCCGCCGCGGCCCGGCTCCACACCGCCTCCCGCGCCCGCGCCGACGCCCTGATGGCAAACTTCAACCCCAACCTCCACCTCAACGAGCTCAATCCCGACCGCGCCTTGGCGCGGCTCGTCGACAAGACCGATCTCGTCGAGGCGTCGACCGAGCTCTGCTTCCAGCCGATGGGGACCTTCCGCATCGAGTCGACGGGCCGCGTGCTCGCCCCCGCAGGATCGAAGGCGTCCGGCCTGCGGACCGTCGCCGAGTCCCGCGTGGCCGCCGTCGTCCGCGTGTGGAACGCCGTGCGCCTCACGACGATGAAGGACTTCTGGGGAACGGACGGGCGGGAGTCGTCGGCGGAGGCCTCCCCCCCGCGCCCGGCCGGATTCCTTCCCGCCGACGCGCGGCTGGAGGGGCGGGGCGCGCTCTACAACACCAACAACAACCGCGGCCTCGAGATCGGCCCCGAGCCCGACAACGCCCTCGACGACGCGGAGCTCGAGTCGCTCGAGTACGACGGCTACGTCGCGCTCGCCACCACGGGGGGCTGCCTGCCCCACTCCGCCTACCGGGAAGGGCGGACGAAGGAGAAGTGGCGGTGCTGGCGCACCCGCCGGAGCAATTACCATCCCGCCGGCGACCTCCTCCACGCCCACTTCCAGTTCGACGCCGACGCGCACTACACGGCCTGGACCGCCTTCGCGTCGTCGCGCGATCACCTGCGCCAGCACTTCGCGCGGCGCCACGACGAGGGGTCCTGGCCCTGGAATTTCTTCAACTACGCCGACCAGCCCATCCTCTTCCAGGACGGCGCGTCGTCGCCCGTCCGTCTGGCCTGGCCGGCCCACGGCCCGTACTGCGCGGTCGACGACGCCCCGACAGGGTATGACGTGAATCCCGCGTCGCGCAGCCGGGAAACAGCGCACCGCGCCGGCCGTTCCTACCGCATCCCGGTTCCGCCTCCCCCGTCGGACGAGGCCCGGCCCCCCGACCCGCCCCCCGAGCCCCCGCCGCGCCGCGCCTACCCGCCCCAGGACCTGCGGATCGACGGGCTGTACGTCGAGCGCCACAGCTGCGTCGCCTACACCGCCGGCCCCAACGAGGAGAACTTCAATCCCCGCCGCGGCGCCATCGCCTACTGGATCAAGCCCGCCTTCGCGCCCGAGCACACGGCGACGATCCGGAAGTTCTTCAGCGCCGCCCGCGTGCACGGCACGGGGGAGGCCCCG
>CAYUME010000675.1:0-3352 GCA_964445475.1 uncultured Planctomycetia bacterium | reverse complement strand
CGCGCGCACGAGGCGGCGGGCCGGGCGGAGGCGGCGCGCGACGCCTACCTCGTCGTCGCGGGGCTCGACGAGGGGAACGCCGGCGCGCGCGACGGGCTCGCGCGCGCGGAGGCGGCGCTGAAGCGGACGCGCGCGCAGGCGATGAGCCTCCTCGAGCGCGCCCGGCCCGTCCTCGAGCAGGCCGCCGCCGCGCGCTACGACGCCGGGACCGACGCCGCGACGCAGCGGGAGTCCCTCGGGCGCGCCCGCGCCCTGATCGAGGAGGCCGTTCGTCTCGCGCCCGACCAGCCGCTGGCCCTCCACCTCCTCGGCGAGGCGTGGGAGCTGCTGGGGTCCTGGGAGCGGGCGGAGGCGGCCTGGCGGAAGGCGGTCGACCTCGACCCCCGTTTCGGCCCCGCGCACTACCGCCTCGCCCGCGCCCTCCTCGGCCGCGCCTACCTCGCCAGTCTCGATCTCTGGCACGACGCGGCGGCGCGGCCGGCGGCGGCGGGCGAGTCCCTCGCCCTCGAGGCCGCCCGCGAGATCGAGGCGGCCCAGGCGGCCGGCAGCGGCTTCGACGACGACCTGCAGCGCCAGGTTGCCGCCGCCCTGCTCGCCTGGTTCCGCCGCGACCGCGACACGGTGCGCCGGACTTGTCGTGCGGCCCTCGACCATTTCGGCAGCCGGCCGGGCGCCGAGGATCTGCACTGGCTTCTCGGCCTCGCCGCGGAGCCCCCCGACGATCCGCGTCCCGCCTTCGACGCCGCCCTCGCCCTCCGCCCCGCCTTTCCCTTCGCCCGCTACGCGCGCGCCGCCGCGCGGCTCGCCCGGAGCGACTTCGACGGCGCCCTCGCCGACTACGACGCGGCGATCCGGCTCGTGCCCGACTTTGCCGAGGCCTACGTCTACCGGGCAACCGTCCTCTACCAGAAGCGCGACGGCCCCGCCGCCCTGGAGGCGTTCGGGCGCGTCATCGAGCGCGGCCTCCTCCTCCCCGCCGCCTACAACGGGCGCGGCTGGACGCGGCTGGAGCTGATGGGCGACGTGGACGGCGCGATCGCCGATCTCACGGAGGCGGTCCGGCTCATGCCGGAGGGGTACGGGCTGCCCTACGCGGCCCGCGCCCGGGCGCATTTCAAGAAGGGATTGCTCGATGCGGCGGCCGACGACTGCACGCGGGCGCTCGCGCTCATGCCGGACTGGAACGACCTGCGCCTCATCCGTGCGAGATGCCGCGCGGCGCGGGGCGACGTCGACGGGGCGCGCGACGACCTCCGCGCGGCGGGCGAGACGACGGGCGGGACGGTCTGGAAGGAGGTCGAGGAGGCCGCCCCAAAGGCCGGCATTGGACGGTGAGCCTGTCGGTTCCCGTGACGGCGGACTGGGGGATCAGAAGAGGAGGGAGGCGGCGGTGAGGGCGGCGGCGAAGGCGAGGGACTGCAGGAGGACCGTTCGGGCCTGTCGCCGGAGCTGCCGCGCCTCGCCGGCGTCGGCGACCGGTTTCTCTCCGGCGTCGAGGTTGCACGCCCCTTTCGCCGCGAGGGCCACGCAGGTCCGGGCTCGCGCCTGGAAGATCCCCAGGCCGGCCAGGAAGGACGGGACGCAGAGGGTCGCGCGGAGAGCCGGAGGCGCCTTCGCGAGGACGGCCCATGCGCCCGCCGCCAGGGCGACGGCCAGCATGCCGAGGCCGAGGGCCAGCCGCATCCGGCGCTGGCGCCGGCCGATGTTGACGGCGCGGGCGGTCATTTCTTTCCGGCCTCCGAATAGATCGCCTTCACCTTCTGGTTCGCCGGGTCCCCGAACCACCCCCGCGTCATCAGGATGTCGCCGCGCCGGACGCCGTCGACAAGGTCGGCCCGCCGCGCGTCGATCGGGCCGTCGTTCACCACGATCAGGCTGAAGGCGTCGGGGTAGGCGAGCCGGACCTCGGGCGGTGTCGCGGCGTGCCCCCCGCGCAGCTCGCGGTACGAGCTTCCGTACGCGAAGTAGCCGAGCGGCGCGAACTCCGGGATGATCAGGACGTCGGGGTGCGCCTGGAGGATCTTCCGGATCACCTCCGCGTCCAGGAGCCGGTTGGTCGTCTTCCCGTCCCGCGTCCGGAAGAAGTGGATGTTGGTGTCGATGTAGAAGAGGGTGCATTTCCACCGTTGCTTCGCGAGCGCCACCTTCTCGATCAGCTCCTTCGCCTCGTCGAACGTCGCCTCCGCCCCGTTGTGCAGGTGCCGCGCCTTGCCGTCCTCCAGGACGACGCGCGAGGGGCGGATGCAGACGCCCGTCTTCAGCCCGGCGTCCCGGTATCGCTTGAAGTAGTCGTCGGCCACGGCGTCCATCTCCGGCGCCAGCTTCGGCAGCATCCGCGGATCGCCGATGTAGGTCGTGGCGTGCGGGAACTCCTCGCCCTCGACGTCCCAGAGGATCATCCCCTGGGCGTCCAGGTCCTTGAGGACCTTGACGGACTGGTCGGCGGCGGCGAGGATCCGGTCCCGGAACGCCGCCTTCCCCTCCTCGCTCACGGCGTCGAGGTCCTTGTCGTTGAACCAGCCCCGCGGGTTCTTCGGGTATTTCGTGTTGCTGTTCGCGTGCATCAGCATCCCGATCGGCCGCCGGTCGGCCCACTTCAGGAGCGGCGGATTCGTCTTGCCGAACCGCCCGAAGAGGTCGCCCAGGACGCTCGCGGGGGGCGTGCCGGGCGGGCCGAACCGGAGGGAGAACTCGAACGTCCGGGCTTTCGTCGGGGGGATGACGGTGTCCTCGGCGGCGCAGTTGAAGGGCGACGTGGTCATGGTGAGATTGCTGACGGAGTTGTCCCGGTTCGGGCTCTCCCACGGCATGATCTGGACGTGGAATCCCAGGGGAATCCCGCCGTTCTCGCTGCAGGCGACCACCCAGGCGTCGCCGTAGTCGAAGGTGACGGTCGGGATCGCGTCCTTGCCGTCCCCTCCAAGGCGCCAGCCGTCCTTCTGGTCGAACGGGTGGCCCTTCGGGCGCCGGGGGAACTTGAACCAGAGGAGCTGGATCTCGGCGGCCGTCATCGGCTGCGCGGAGTCGTTGGCGACCGTCACGGCGAGGCGGACCTGGTCGGGCGCGGAGGCCTTCGCCGTGCAGGAGACGGAGCCCCAGGGGAATTTGCAGGTCAGTTTGCCCGCGGCGGCGTCGGCCGTCGCGGCGGGGGCCTTGACGTCGGCCTTCTCGACCGAGCCGTCGGGTTTCGCGAACTCGACGCGCCGGACGACAAACTGGGGGCGGCCGGGGAAGAGCACCTCCACGCTGTCGTACGCGAGCGACACGATGTTCGCGGCGTCGAGCCGGATCTCGGCCCGGGGCGCGGCGGGGAGGGGGCGGGCGGCCGACGCGACGAGCGCGGCGGCCGCCA
>CAYUME010000674.1:0-3359 GCA_964445475.1 uncultured Planctomycetia bacterium | reverse complement strand
TAATCCGTTCCGTGGAGGAGGAGCAGGCAAAAGCCAGGACAGGTGACGGTGAAGGAGAAGGCGGTCGCGGTCCCGCCGGCGGCGATCGTCGAGGTGCCGTGAGGCCGTCCTGTCATTCGAAGCGGAGGACCATGCACACGGCCTCGTCGCGGTCGTTCACGCCCCAGTAGATCGTCCCGCACGCCTGGCCGTAGCAGACGAGGATGTCCGATTCGGTCTCGAAGTTGATCCGGAGGCCCCGCCGGACCCAGTATGCCTGAGACTCGCGGAATCGGGCGTCACTGCGTAACGCGGCGAAGGGCCGGTTGATGCCGAACCCGCCCAGCGTCGTCTCCGCGATACCGACCACGGCATCCCAGGCTTCGAGATCCGCCTGGTCGAGGCGTCCGCTCCACGCGCTGCTATAGCGGGCCTCGGTCTCCGCGTCCATGACGGCCGCCATATGGGAGTCGGCGGCATAGAAGGGGATCCGGCCATTCTGCGCAATCAATCGATCCGTATCCCTGTGCACGTCAACGAACCAACGCGCGGGAGTGCCGGCGCGTAGGGACAGGACGAAGAGGGGCTGCTCGCCGATGTCCGTGCCCGTGTTGGTGGATCCCGCGAAGTAGACCGGGTAGCTGCCGGGCTCCACGTCGACGCGGCGCGCGTCTTCCCGGGCGTTGCCGTTCAGGTGCAGGGGGTCGTACACGTGAATCCGGCGCGTGCGGATCCGGACGGTCCCCAGGCGGGCGCGCTCGAGCGTGCAGGTCGTGCCGTCCAGGTGGATCCTCGGGGAGTCACCTGCCGCGTGCTCATAGGCAAACGGCGGCGTGACGTAGATCCGTTCGGGCGCAGAGCGGCAGCCGGTGGCGAATGTCGCTGCCGTGGCGACGAGCGCGATCACGGCCCGCGACATGGCGTGCTCCTTAACGGCTGGCTTCCATCCCGTGCGCGGCGGCCTCGCGGTAGGCGGCCTCGGGGAAGCCGGGCTGGCGGCGCTTCAGCTCCGCCCAGGCCTCGTCCATCTCGATGTCGCCCGAGCGGACGCGCTCGGCCTGGTCCCAGGCGGCGTCGAAGAGGGTCTTGACCCTCCCGCGGGCCATCGCGATCTGCGATGCGGTCCAGCGCATCGTCAGCTCGCGCTCGAGACGATCGGCGTCGTCGGGCCATGCGGGGTGCTCGGCTCGCGCGACCGCCTCCAGCAGCTCGGGCGGCATCGGGTCCGGGGCGTTCACGCCGTCCCCGAGGCGTTGGAGGGCCTGGGCCGCCTCGGGGAGCGTGGCGCCGGTCAGGGCGCGGTAGCGGGCGATGGCGGCGAGGGTGTCGCCGCGCACGAGGAGATCGCGCAGCTCCGCCGTCTCGTCGATCGTGAGCTCGCGGGGTGCGTTCATGAGTCCGCCGTTTATCAATGTGCCGTGATCATGCGGGGGCAAGCAGAGGACGGCGCGGCGGCCGTATGCCGCGCCGTCCTCTGCGGAGCGAGCCTCCCGGGTATGAGCGAAGCGAACACCCGGGAGGCTCGCGTCACCGTCCCTTCCAGAGGCGCTGGCGGTAGTAGTCGAGGACGGCGGCCGCGACGATGACGCAGCCGGTGATGAGCCGCTTGGTGGGCTCCCCGGCGCCCATCTGATTGAGGCCGGTGCCGAGCACGGCGATGATCACGACCCCGAAAAAGGAGTTGATGACGGAGCCGCGCCCGCCCATCAGGCTTGTCCCGCCGATCACCACGGCGGCGATTGCCGAGAGCTCGTCCCCGACGCCCATGTTCGGGTCGGCCGACTCCATCCGCGAGGTCTGGAGCACCGCGGCGGTCCCCGCCAAGAGCCCGCAGAGACCGAAGACGGCGAGCTTGATGGGCCGGGGGTCGATGCCCGAGAGCCGGACCGCCTCCTCATTCGTCCCGATCGCGACCAGGTAGCGGCCGAAGACGGTGCGCGTCAGGACGAGCTGGCCGGCCGCAACGACCGCGACGGCGATGAGGAACGGAAGCGAGAGGCCGGCCACGGACCAGGTGGCGAGGGCGGCGGCCTTCTCGCCGATGTAGAGCGTCTCCGAGCTCGAGACGAGGTACGTCCCGCCCCGGGCGGCCTCGAGCATGCCGAGCGTCACGATGAAGGAGGGCAGCCCCCAGGCGATCGTGACCAGGCCGTTGACCAGCCCGCAGAGGAGCCCCGCCCCCATCGCGGCCAGGATCGCGACCGGCCACGGCAATCCGGCTTTGACCATGCAGACGCCCATCACCGCCGAGCTCAGGGCGAGGACCGACCCGACGGAGAGGTCGATCCCCGCGATGATCAGGACGTAGGTCATGCCGACGGCGACCAGGACGGCGTAGGGGATCTGGTTGGCGATCGTCCGGAAGGTCGCGGCCTCCAGGAAGTGATCCGTCTTCACGGAGAAGAACAGGACGAGGGCGCAGAGGACGCCGACCATGCCGAGGTAGTCGGACAGGGCGGCGACCAGTCGCGTGCGTCCCGTTCGGGGTGCGGCGTCTGCCATGCGGGCTCCGGTCTCCAGGACATGCGGGACGGTCGAACGGGCGATCCTCGCCAAGCCGCAACGCCCGCCAAGGCCCCCGGCGGGATGTCCTTTGCGTGTTCTGCGTCTTGGCGAGAAACTCCCGTCATCCGGCGCGGGGCGCCGTGCCCCGGTAGCCGCTCAAAGCCGCCTCCAGGATCGCGTCCTGGGACCAGGCGCCCCGCTCGAACGTCGCGGAGAGCCGGCCGGCCGACATCACGGCGATCCGGTCGCAGATCGCCAGCAGCTCCTTGAGGTCGGAGGAGACGACGACGATCGCCTTGCCCTTCGCGGCGAGGCCGTCGAGGAGGGCGTAGATCTCGAACTTCGCGCCGACGTCGATGCCGCGCGTCGGCTCGTCGAAGATCAGGACGTCGCAGTCGCGGTACAGCCACCGGGCCATGACCACCTTCTGCTGGTTGCCGCCGCTCAGCTGGTTGACCGGCTGCTCGGCGTCCCGGCAGCGGATCGCGAGCGCCTTCACCAGCCCGGCCGCCGCCTGCCGCTCCGGTGCGGTCCGGACCACGCCCAGTCGCAGCAGGTCGCGCATCCGGGCCAGCGTTGCGTTGACGCGGATGGGGAGGGGGAGGAGGAGCCCCTGGGCCTTGCGGTCCTCGGTCAGCAGGGCGATCCCTTCCCGGACGGCGTTGCGGGGGGAGCGGATGCGGGCGGGTCGCTCGCTTCCGTGGAGGAAGACGCGTCCCGCGTCCGCGCGGTCGGCGCCGAAGACCAGCCGCATCGTCTCGGTGCGCCCCGATCCCATGAGGCCGGCGAAGCCGAGGATCTCGCCGCGGTAGGCTTCGAAGGAGACGTCCTTCACGACGGCGCCGCGGCAGAGACCCGCGGCCCGCAGGGCGACG
>CAYUME010000673.1:0-3365 GCA_964445475.1 uncultured Planctomycetia bacterium | reverse complement strand
CCTGGGCGCGGCGGATGCGCCCGTTCGTGGCCGACACGGTCGAGCTGCTCAATGCGGCGTCGGCGCGCGGCCGGCGGATCCTCTTCGAGGGCGCCCAGGGGACCCTTCTCGACATCGACTTCGGGACCTATCCCTTCGTGACCTCCTCGAACTCCGACGCCTGCGGGGTCGCCTCCGGGACGGGCCTGCCGCCGAAGCGCGTCGGCCGCGTCCTCGGGGTCGTGAAGGCCTATACCACTCGCGTCGGCAGCGGCCCGTTCCCGACCGAGCTGACGGGCCCGGAGGGCGAGCGGATCCGCGAGCGGGGCGGCGAGTACGGCGCGACGACCGGCCGCCCCCGCCGCTGCGGATGGTTCGACGTCATCGCCGTCCGGCACGCCGTGATGATCAACGGCGTCGACGCGTTTGCGGTGACGAAGCTGGACGTGCTCGACGACCTCGCCGAGATCCCCGTCTGCATCGCCTACCGCGTCCGCGGCCGCCGCCTCACGACCTTCCCGGCCGACATCCGGACCCTGGCCGAGGCGAAGCCCGTCCTGACCTCCTTCCCGGGCTGGCAGACGCCGATCCAGGGCGCGCGTCGCTACCGGGACCTGCCCGTCGCGGCGCGCCGCTATCTCGAGGCGCTGGCGAAGCGGACGGGCGTCCGGCTCGGCATGATCTCGGTCGGGAAAGACCGGGAGGAGACGATCGTGATGGACGGGTGGGCGTAGCCCTTCCCGGTGTGCGGTCCCTGGTGAGGCGGACGACGTGACGACGACAAAACTCGACGGCGTGACGCTGCCGCGCCACGTCGCCATCATCATGGACGGGAACGGCCGGTGGGCCGAGCGGCGGGGGCTGCCGCGGCGGGCCGGCCACGAGGAGGGGGCGAAGTCGGTCCGCGAGATCACCCGCGAGTGCGCCCGGCTCGGGATCGGCCAGCTCACGCTTTACTCCTTTTCCCGCGAGAACTGGAAGCGGCCCCCGGTGGAGGTCCGCTTCCTGATGATGCTCCTGAAGCGCTATCTCGTCAAGGAGCGCCGGGAGATCATGGGGAACCGCATCCGGTTCGCCGCGATCGGGCGGCTGGAGGAGCTGCCGGAGGACGTCCAGGCGGAGATCGCGCGCCTCCGGGCGATGAGCGCGGGGAACGGCGGCATGATCCTCTGCCTCGCCCTCAACTACGGCGGGCGGACGGAGATCGTGGACGCCGCCCGGTCCTTCGCCCGCGACGTGGCGGCGGGACGGACGCGGATCGACGACCTGACCGAGGAGCGGTTCGCCCGCTACCTCTACGACCCCCGCATGCCGGATCCCGACCTGATCGTCCGGACGGCGGGGGAGATGCGGCTCTCGAACTTCCTCCTCTGGGAGGCGTCGTACGCGGAGCTGTACGTGACGCCGGTCTGCTGGCCGGAGTTCCGGAAGGATCACCTGCACGACGCCCTGCGGGCGTACGGGATCCGGCAGCGGCGGTTCGGGGGCATCCCCGCGAAGAAGACGTGAGCGGACGCCCCCGGTGTCGCCGTGCGCGGGGGCCGACATCCTGAGGCGGAACCGCTTGACCGATCCCGAGCCAGGGGGCGGGCCGGCTCTCGCCGGTCTGCGAGCACGTTGACGAGACTTCCTTCCAACCCGGCGCCTGCGGATGCGGCGATCCCTTCCCCGTCCGGCCCGAACCGGCGCCGGAAGCTGCGGGTCCGCCTGACCCTGGGCCCGCTTCTGGCTGCCGGCGTGCTGGTCCTGCTGGCCTGGGATCACGCGGGCCATCACCAGGCCGGCCTGACCCTGCTGCTGGCGGTCGCGACGGGCGTGGGGCTCGTCGAATGCTACGACCTGCTCCGGGCGAAGGGGATGAGGCCCGCCTCCGTCCTGGCGGTCTTCCTGGCCGTCCTGACCCTGCTCATGCGGGCGGCCAACGGCTCCCGGGTCTTCCGGGACGTCGGGCTCGACCCGGTCAACGACCTGCTCTCCGCCCTCTACACCCAGTGGGGCCCCCTGGACTTCTACCTGGCAGGCCTGATGGTGCTCCTGACGGGACTCGTCGTCGGCCGGCGTCGGACGCCCGAGGATATCCTGGCGACCCTGTTCGGCATCGCCTATGTCTGGCTGCCGCTCGTCCTGTTCTTCGATATCGTCGAACGGTTCGAGCCTCCGGACCGCCCGGTCGGCGAGGCGGCGATGTTCATGATCCTCTTCACAAACAAGATCTCGGACAGCGCGGCCTACCTGTGCGGGACCTTCTTCGGGCGGCACCCGATGGCCCCCGCGATCAGCCCGAAGAAGACCTGGGAGGGGGCGGCGGGGGGGCTGCTCTTCGGGACGGCCTCCGGCGTGCTCGTGGCCCGGTTCCTGATGCCCGCGACGTGGGGGACGGCGGCGGAATGGACCGGCGCGGCCGTCTTCTCCGCCGTCCTGGTCGCAGCCGGGCAACTGGGGGATCTTGTCGAGTCCGCCCTCAAGCGCTGGGCCGGCGTGAAGGATTCCTCGCGACTCGTCCCGGAGTTCGGCGGCGTGCTCGACCTGATCGACGGATTCCTGGTCAGCATCCCGGTGGCCTACCTGTTCCTGAAGTGCGGGGGGCAGGGGTGGGTGTTTGGCGCCTTCTAGTTCCGGGTCTCGGGCTCGCGTTGCGGCGGGGGGCTGCGTCGCCTTCCCCGGGACGAAGGCCGGCACCCCGGTCCGCCGGGGCGTGAATCCTTTCCGGAGGAACGCGTGGAGAAGGTCATCGCGCTGAAGGACCGCGACGAGGCGCAGGCGCTGCTGGGGGTGAACGACCAGAACCTGCGGCGCATCCGGGAGGCGGCGGGCGTGACGATCGTCGCCCGCGACGGCCAGGTGCGGATCCGGGGGGAGCGCCGGGCCGTGGAGCGGGCCCACCGCGTCGTCACGGGGTTGCTCGCCTCGCTGCGCGACGGGATGGAGGTCTCGGCCAGCCGCGTCACCGCGATGCTGGGCGCGTCGGCGGAGGGGGAGGGGAAGGCCGCGTCGAAGCAGCACGAAGTCCCCGTTCTCCGCGCCGCCGACCCGAAGACCCCCGGCCAGGCCCGCTACGTCGAGGCGATGCGTGCACACGACATCGTCTTTGCCGTCGGACCGGCCGGCACGGGGAAGACGTTCCTTGCCGTCGCCCAGGCCCTCGAGAACCTCCGCTCGAACCGCGTCCGGCGCCTGGTCCTCGTCCGCCCCGCCATCGAGGCCGGCGAGCGGCTCGGCTTCCTGCCCGGGGACGTCCAGGCCAAGGTCAACCCCTACCTCCGGCCGATGTACGACGCCCTCAACAGCCTGCTCGAGTTCGGGCAATTGCGGCGGCTGATGGAGGCTGAGATCGTCGAGATCTGCCCTCTCGCCTACATGCGAGGCCGGACGCTCGACGACGCCTT
>CAYUME010000672.1:0-3375 GCA_964445475.1 uncultured Planctomycetia bacterium | reverse complement strand
GTTCCGGCTCAATTAGTGTTGAATCGCCGCAAGCATGGATGTATAAAAAATACATTGCGTCTGGATGGCGGGGATCGATCGGGTCCTGAGTTTATTGGCCGGTGCGCGCTCGATCGGGAGGAGCCCGTCCATGGCGGATGCGCCGCGCCCGTCGGCCAACGTGGACGTCAACATCGGCAAGATGGCCGTTGACTGGGGCCTGATCACGAACGATCAGCTCCGGTCGGCGCTGGTCGACCAGTCCCGCGACGTCGAGCAGGGGCGGATCCCCGTCCGTCGGCTCGGCGAGATCCTCCTCTCCAACGGCCTCATCACGAAGAGCAACCTGGAGGCCCTGCTCCGCACCCAGCGCAGCCGGGAGAAGGATCCCGCCGATGCCGTCGCCAACGACATGCGGTTCGCCCAATTCCTGATCCAGCAGGGCATCGTCACGCCCAAGCAGGTCAACGAGTGCCAGCGGATCCAGGCGGAGAGCCTCGAAGCCGGCCGTTCTCCCGTTCCGCCCCTCAGCGAGCTGCTCGTGCAGAAGGGGTTTGTGGGCGAAGAGGTCCTCCGGCAGGTGAACGACACCCAGCAGCGGACGACGCTGGCCTGCGTGCAGTGCGGGAAGCGATATCCGGTCACCGGATACGATCCGTTGAAGTCCTACCGCTGCCGCGACTGCCGGGGGGATCTCGTCAACACGGTGGGGATGATGTCGGATTCCCCCGAGGACACCGGCCTGGTCCTTCCCTTCGCCGGCACCGCGCAGAGCCAGACGCCGTCCGACGCCGCCCCGCGCAGCTCCACGCGCTCCAGTCCCGCGGCCTTCGAGCGGGGGTCGGCGTCCGTCATCCCGGCTCCCGTCCCGTACGGCAAGTATCTGCTCCTGCGCGAGATCGGGCGGGGGGGCATGGCGGTGGTCTACGAGGCGAAGGACACGACCCTCGACCGTCGGGTCGCCTTGAAGATGATGATCGACAACCCGTTCCAGGATCCCGGGGAGTCCGCGCAGGACGAGGAACGGTTCCTCCGCGAGGCCCGGTTCTGCGCCAGCCTCTCCAAGCACCCGAACATCGTCAGCGTCTACGAGGCGGGGGTGATGGAGGGGAAGCGGTACATCGTGATGGAGTATATCGACGGGCACCCGATGTCGCGCTGGCGCCGGATGGGATCCCTGTCCGTGCGACAGCAGATCGCCCTCCTGCGCGACGTCGCCTTGGCGGTCCATTTCGCACATGACAACGGCGTGATCCACCGCGACCTGAAGCCGCAGAACGTCCTGGTCGACGAGGAGCGCCGGCCGCACATCACGGACTTCGGCCTGGCGAAGGCGGTCGGCGACAACGTGAACGCCTCGCTGACCGCCCCCCGGATGACGGTCGGCACGCCGCAGTACATGAGCCCGGAGCAGGCCAAGGGGCTGAAGACCGTGGACCGGCGGACGGACGTCTGGTCGCTCGGCGTGATGCTCTTCGAGTTCCTCACGGGGCGCCCGCCGTTCACCGGCGTCACGCCCATCGAGATCCTGATGAAGGTGGTCAACAACCCGGTCCCGATGCCGTCGCAGGTCCTGCGGGGGGGACACCCCGCCCTCGACAAGTCGATCGAGACCGTGTGCATGCGGGCCCTGGCCAAGGACCCGAAGGACCGTTACGCGACGGCCAAGGTCTTCGCCGAGGACCTCTCGCGCTGGTTGAAGGGCGAGGAGGTCCGGCCTCCGGAGCGTTCCGCCTTCGAGCGCCTGCGGATCACGAAGCTGGAGCTGCCCGCGTGGGTCCATCGCCTCGTGCCGTACGCCGCCGCGCTGGCCGTGGCCGGGATCGGCTATTCCCTCCTCAGCCGGCCTGCGGACACCCGGCTGCCCCGCGAGCTCGAGCGCGCCGAGGAATTCTACAAGGACGGGGATTTCCGGAGCGCCTTCGTCGCCTATTCCCTGATCCTCCGCCATGCCCCCCAGAACAACGAGGCCTTCCTGGGCCGTCAGCGCTCCGAGACGCGCATGAACGAGGCGGACGAGCGCGAGCGGGCGGACATCGTCGACAACGCCCGGCGGGAGGCGGACGCGTGGGCCCAGCAGCGGATCAGCCAGTTCCGGATGGAGAAGGAGAAGGCCGAGACGCGGATGGAGGAGTCCCGACGCCAGGTCGAGATCTTCGCCGGCCGGTCTTTCCTCACCTTGCCCGGCCACACGAACAGCATCCTCGCCGTCGCCTACAGCCCCGACGGCCAGGCGCTCGCTTCGAGCAGCTTCGACAACTCCATCCGCATCTGGGATGTGAAGAGCAACCACACGACGCGGACCCTTTCGGGCGCCTTCGGGGTCGTCCTCTCCCTCGCCTTCAGCCACGACAGCCGGAGCCTCCTGGCGGGCGGATCGGACACGGCCGTCCGCGTCTGGGATGTCGCGTCGGGGGAGACCCGCCATCTCCTCTCCGGTCACGCGGGCCCCGTCACCGCCGTGGCGTGGAGCCCGGCGGGGACCTGCTTTGCCAGCGCCGGCATGGATCGCCTCATCCGCATCTGGGACGCGGCCACGGGGAAATCCCTCCATGTCCTGGGCGGCCATGCCGACGCCGTCTTCGCCGTCGTCTTCAGCCCGGACGGCAAGCTCCTGGCGTCAGCCGGGGGGGACCGGCAGATCCGGCTCTGGAGCGTCGCAACCGGGCGGGAGGTCCGCCTCATGAAAGGAGGCCATACCGGGGCCGTCCGCGCCCTGGCCTTCGACCCCCTCGGCTCGACGCTGGCCTCCGGCGGGGACGACAAGATGGTCATGCTCTGGGACGTCGCCACCGGGAACGACATCCGGACCCGTCCCGGTCACGCGGACAGCGTCCTGTGCGTCGCCTTCGCGCGGGACGGGCGCACGCTGGCCAGCGGGGGGCGGGACAAGACCATCAAGCTCTGGGACGCGGCGACCGGGGAGACCTCCCGGACCCTGTACGGCCACACCGCCGGCGTCCGGACGATGGCCTTCAGTCCGGACGGCAAGGTGCTGGCCTCGGGCGCGGGCGACTTCAAGATCGAGTCGGATGGCCGCATCAGCGTCTGGGGAAACGTCGATACCCTGATCCGGTTCTGGGGAGCGTCCAAGTAGGCGGAAGACGCCGCGAGCCCGGTGCCGCCGGCGGCCCGCGGCGGATGGCCCTCACGGAACCGCAGCCGCACATTCCCCCTTGGCATTCCCCCCCTGGCGTGCTATCTCTTCAGGACGTTCTTTCCCCGAGCCGAGGGACGCTCGACCTTCCACCCTTCCGCGTCTGGGGTGATCCCGATGCGCGTGATGTTCCTGACGCATGCCCCCGACGCGCCCAGCGCGCGCACCCGCGTGCTGGCGTATCTTCCGCTCTTCGAGCGGGATGGCATCCGGGTCGAGCGGGTCGACATTCCCGACGG
>CAYUME010000671.1:0-3396 GCA_964445475.1 uncultured Planctomycetia bacterium | reverse complement strand
ATCCGGACCGCCCCGACGAAGATGAAGAGCGGGCCGAAGATCCCGAAGGAGCGCGCCCAGATCAGGATCCCGCCGGCCACGATCCCCCGGCGGGCGAGCGGGAGGGAGACGTGCCAGAAGGCCCCCGCGCGGCCGCACCCCAGCGTCATCGCCACGTGCTCCAGCCGCGGGCTCACCGCGTCGAACGCGATCTTCGCCGCCCGGATGCCGAGCGAGGCCGACATCAGGAACTGGCACAAAATGATGCCGTTCGGGTGATAGGTGAAGGGGATCAGGCTCTCGTCGAGGGTCTTCCCGACCCAGGTCTTGGAGAAGAAGAGCAGGAGCGAAAGCCCGAGGACGAGCGGCGGCAGGATGATCGGCAGGTCGACCATCATCTCCGCGAAGGCCTGGCCGGGAAACCGGTAGCGGCTCAGCGCATACCCCATCGGGATGGCGACGAGGAGGCCCAGCACGACCGTCGTCAGGCTGGTCCAGACCGAGAGCCAGAGCGCGGCGCGGATCCCCGGTGAGACGACCACCTCCCGCACGTCGACCCACCGGATGTAGGTGACGTCGACCGCGAAGAGGGCGATGAAGCCGGCGACGAAGAGCGCGACGACGCCGAGCAGGACCCCCCGGAAGACGCGGGAGCCCGCCCCCTCGAGCGGCATGTGGTTTCGCGATACGGGCATGGCGCTGGGACCGACCTCCCCCGGGTCACTCCACCGGGGTGTAATGGTGCTTCCGCAGGATCCCCTTCGCCCGGTCCGAGCCCAGGTACGCCGCGAACGCCGCCGCCGCGTCCGGCAACGCCGACGTCCCCAGGATCGCCACCGGGACGACCGTCCGGATGTTCTGCCCCTCCGGGATGGCCACGGCGTCCGCGTGCTCCGCATAATAGGACGCCATCGCGTCCCAGACGACCGTCGCGTCGACTTTCCCGAGCTTGACGTGCAGCCCCAGCTCGTTGACGGTGAGGCTCTGGAAGACCGCCTGGCGGTAGACGGCGTCCGGATCGAGACCGTTCTTCTTCAGGAGCTCGACGGTCTGCCGCCCGATGGCGCAGGCCTTGGGATTGCCCAGCCCGAGCTTGAGATCCGGCCGCGCGAGATCCTGGAGCGTCCGGATCCCCTTCGGGTTGCCTTTCGCCACGAGGATCACGGGGATCCAGCAGCAGACGTCCCGGCGCGACCGGACGAGGCCGGCCGCCGCCGCCGCGTCGACGTAGTGGCTCTCCCCCGGAAGGTAGAGATCGCCGCGCCGGGAGAGCTTGAGGCGGCTGAGGAGCACCTCGCTGCCGGCGTAGTCGACGGCGACCTCGCCGCGCCCCTCGTCGCGGTACGCCGCGACGATCTCCTCGACGGGGGGACGCAGCCCTGCCCCGCACGAGAGCATCAGGCGGACGGGCGCGGCCCCCGGGGGCGCGGGAGCCGCCGGCACGGGGACGGCCCCTTCCGCCCCGCCGCCCGGCCCCTCCGCCTTCACGTAGCCGAACTCGCCGAAGATCGCCTGGCCGCGCGACGCCGCGAAGTCGAGGAACGCCTCGACCGCCTCGGGCCGCTTCGAGTAGCCGAGCCCCATCACCGTCACCCGGATCGTCTCCGGGTAGCCGTAGGGCTCCTCGACGACCTCCAGGGCGTCCAGCCAGTTGTGGGCGATGCCGTTCCAGACGACGCCCGCGTCGCGCGTCCCGAGCTTGATCACGTTGGCGACGTCGCCGTGGGTGCGCAGGAACGCGTTGCCGACGTTCGCGTGCACGGCCTCCTTCAGCCCCTCGGCCGTCAGCCGCGCCTCCACCATCTTTCCAGCCGTGCTGTACTCCGGGTTGGGCAGCACGACGCGGAGGCCCGGGCGCGCCAGGTCCGCGAAGCCCTTCACGCCCTTCGGGTTCCCCTTCGGCACCACCACGACGGGCGCCACGTACCCCACGACGGCGGATCGCGTCAGGGCGCCGGCGTCCTTGACGTACTGCTCGAAGGGGTCGTGCGTGATGAAGAGGTCCCCCTGCGCCTTGAGCTTGACCTGCGGCAGGAGGTCCTCCGACTGGCCGAAGCTCAGGACCACCTTGATCCCCTTCTCGGCCTCGAAGGCCTGCGCGAGCCTCTCGGTCGGCGGCCGGAACGAGCCGCCGCAGAGGACGACCAGCTCGCCCTTCGCGGTCGGCGCCTCCCGCGTGCAGGAGAGGCCCGCCAGGGCGACCAGGCCGGCCAGCGCTCCCGCGGCCCCGCGTCGGAACGTCGCGCCCAGGGATCCTCCTCCCATTCGACCGCGGGCCGGCCGGCCCGCGCCACCCGGACGGACCGCCCGCACGCAAATGGCGTCAGCCCCCACGGCGCCCGGAACGGGACGGCGTGCACGACGCCGTCGACGGTCTCGACGACCCCGAGCCCGCCGGCCAGCAGGACGGGCTCGCAGGACCGGACCCCCGCGAGTTCCCAGGCCGCGCGGCCGGAGCCCCGCTCCAGCGCGAGGAGCCGCCCGTCGCCGGAGGAGTCCACGAAATGCACGAAGCGGTCGTCGGTCGTCATCGGCCCGCACCCGTCGGCGGCGCGGCTCCACTGCGTTGTCCCCCGGACGCCGTCGTAGGCCGTCACCTCGCCGGCACGCACGAAGACCCCCTCGCCGGCCGCCGCCAGATGATGCGGCCACGGGACGAGGCGGCTCCAGGCGAGCCGGCCGTCCGCGAGGTCCGCGCACGACAGCCGGCCGGACCTCCGGCGGAGCGGGCTGACGACGTACGCACGCCCTCCCCCCACGGCCAGCAAGGGACGCTCCAGGACCCCCGCCTCGTTGCCGCCCAGGCGCTGGGTCCAGCGGACGCGGCCGTCGGCCCCGTCCAGACAGGTCAGGGTCGTCGCGTCGGCGACGTAGAGGCGGCCGTCCAGGACCTCGGCGGCGGAGAGCCGGCCCCGGCCGTCTACGGCGTGCGCCCAGACCCGCCGCCCCGTCCCCGCGTCGATCGCGTGCACGGTGTCGCCGACCGACCAGCAGACCCGGTTCCCGCCCCACGGGACCGGCCGGGCGGGACGGGGGAATGCGGTCGTCGCGGCGACCGCGTATCGCCAGAGGAGGATCCCGCGCTCCGCGTCCAGCGCGACCAGGTCCACGGCGCGCCGTTCCCCGGTCACCGGGCAATAGACGCGGGACGCATCGGAGGCCAGGGGGCCGGCTGCATCGACCGGCGTCTCCCAGCAGGTGCGACCGGTCGCGACGTCGACGGCCGCCACGCGGCTCCCCGCGCCGTCCCGCCGGACGAAATAGGCGCGGGACGCCACGGCCGTCACCGCGCCGGACGGCGTCGCGCGCCCCGTCAACGCCCCCGCGAGCTGCCAGCGCTCGACGTCGGCCAGGCGCGGCGCGGGGGAGACGATCGGGCGCGCGGCCGGGTGCCATGCCGCGACGGCGACGAGAAGG
>CAYUME010000670.1:0-3396 GCA_964445475.1 uncultured Planctomycetia bacterium | reverse complement strand
GGCGGAGGCGGAGCAGAAGGCCGAGGCGGAGGCGGAGCAGAAGGCCGAGGCGGAGGCGGAGCAGAAGGCCGAGGCGGAGAAGGAAGCCTTTCCGGTATCGGCGGCAAACGAAGCCGTCCACGATGAGTCCGAGTCAAGCGTCGGAGCGGAAGGCAAAGCCGGCGACGAGCCCCAGGAGCCAGCCGAGTCCGGAAACGCACCCGAGGACCAGGACCAAGCCGAGGCGCGCGCCAAGGAAGAGGCCGAGGCCATGGCCCGCGCCGTCGAAGACCGCCATCGCCAGAAGTCCGAATCCGACGACGAGGCCGATGCCCACGAGCCGGGCCGGAAGCCGGACAAGGCCGTCCTGCCGGAACAGAAGACTTCCGTTGCTCCTGAAATGAGGGCCTTGCGCGCGACCGCACCTCGGAAGTCCAAGGCGGGGCTTGTCGCCGCCATTCTGGGTCTGCTCCTTCTCGGTGGCGCCGGCGTCGGCGGTTATCTCTACTACCAGGATATCCAGTCCAAGAAGGCGGATCTGGCCGCGATCATCCAGCAGGCTTCCGCCGCCATGTCCTCCGGCAAGTACCTGGACGCGCTCGGGGCGTACGAGCGGGCCCTGGCCATGGATGCGACGAACGGCGAGGCCCTGGCCGGGAAAGCCAACGCGCGGGCCAAGATCGACGAGGAAAAGAAGGCCGCCGAAGACGAGAAGGAGAAGACCCGGAAGGACACGGAGGCGCAACGGAAGGCGCTCGAGGAGAAGATGGCCCAGGAGATCCAGGCCGCCAAGGATGCCGAGCAGAAAAAGCTGCGTGAAGCCGAGGCCAAGGCCCTGGCGGAGGCGGAGGCGCGACGCAAGGCCGAGGAACAGGCACGGGAGGCGGAGGCGCGCGCGAAGGCGCAGGAGGAGGAGGCGCGCCGGAAGGCGGAGGCCGAGGCGAAGGCCAAGGCGGAAGCCGAGGCCGCACGCATCGCGGCCGAGAAAGCAAAGATGGACGCGGAAGCCCGGGCCAAGCTCAAGGCCGAGAACGAACGGCGCGCCCGCGAAGAGGCCGAGGCGCGCGCCCGCGAGGCCGAGAAGGCCGTCGCCGAGCAGACGCTGGTCACCGCCGTCCTCCACGCCGACAAGGGCGACTTCCCCGCCGCCTACCAGGAGCTCGACAAGGCCCGCAAGGGCGGCCTGGACCCGGTCCCGGTCGGGCGCCGGATCGTACAGAAAGAGCTCTCCGCGCTTTTCGCGTCGGGAGACCGTGACGCGAAGGTTCGCGGCTATCGCGACGTGCTTTCCAAGCGCAGCGACTACCTGACCGACGCCCTCCGCGACGCCACCCTCCAGCAGATCCTCCAGATCGACCCGCCTGCAGGCCTGGTCTTCATCGAGAAAGACGCCCAGGGACGTCTCCTCCTCCAGAACCAGAAGGACGAATCCGTCCTGGTCTATGTCCCCGGCGGCGAGTTCATCATGGGGGCAGACGCCGGGGACGAGAACGAGAAGCCCTCCCGGAAAGTCCACCTGGACGCCTTCCTTATCGACCGGAACGAGATCACGGTCGCTCAGTTCCGCCGGTTCGTCGAAGCCACCCGGTACGTGACCGACGCGGAACGGTCCGGCGGGGCCGACGTCTGGACGTCGTCGACGTGGGAGACCAAGCCCGACGCCTCCTGGAAGAACCCCCATTACGATCAGGAAGACACGCATCCGGTGACCTGCGTCTCCTGGAACGACGTCGCCGAATACTGCAAGTGGGCCGGCAAGCGGCTGCCCACGGAAGCGGAGTGGGAGAAGGCCGCCCGCGGCACGGACGGCCGGAAATTCCCCTGGGGCAACGAAAGCTGGAAGGCCGACGAGGCCTACCGGATGAACGCCGGCCCCGGGGCGAAGGAGGAAGACGGCGCGGCCACGAGCGCGCCGGTCGGCACCTACCCCGGCGGCGCCAGCCCCTACGGAATCCTCGACATGGCAGGCAACGTGGCGGAGTGGTGTTCCGACTGGTACGACGACGGATATTACAAGAAAGGCGTCCAGCGCAACCCGGCGGGGCCGGCCACCGGCAGCTTCCGCATCCGGAGGGGCGGTTCGTGGTTCTCGGAGCCGGAGCGGTGCCGTGCAACAGCCCGGATCTGGAGCCCGCCGGTCGACCGGAACAGCATCACCGGGTTCCGGGGCGCCCGCAGCGTGCCGTGACGCGATCCGGCCGTGCGCGCCCAGGAGAAGCCGGCCGGAAAAGGCCCTTGCCCTTCTCTTCCGGCTCCGCTATCATCCCCGCGACGCGAACCCCCACCTTGCCCGCATGACGCGAAACAGCCTTTTTAATGAATACGTGCGTCAGGACGACGCGGTCATCAGTCCCGCCGTCGGCGCCCTGCTGTTCGCCCGGCACGAATACCCCGACCTGGACGTCGATCTCTACCTCGGGCGCCTCGATGCGTACGGCCGTTCTGCCGCCCGCCGGATCGAGGGGCTGCGCGACCCCTACCAGGTCGTCCGGGCCCTCAACCGTCTCTGCTTTGAAGACGAATGCCTGCGGGGTGACACGCGGACCTACGACGACCCTCGCAACTGCTTCATGAATCACGTGCTCGACCGCCTCCAGGGTATCCCCATCACGCTCTCGGTCATCTATCTCGAGGTGGGGGCGCGCTGCCGACTCCCCCTCCGGGGTGTCGGCTTTCCCGGTCATTTCCTGGTGCGGTACGACCATCCCGAGGCGACCCTTTTCCTGGACCCGTTCCATGCCGGGCGCATCCTGACGCGCGAGGATCTCCGGGCGCTGTTGTCGCGCCACGCAGGATGCGATGCAGACGTCCAGGACGGACATCTTGCCCCGGTCGGCCCCAAGGCGATCCTCGCCCGGATGCTGGGCAACCTCAAACGCCGCTACCTCGCCGCGGGGGCCCTGGAGAAGGTGCTCTGGGTGACGGGCTGCCGGATTGCGCTCGACCCCGCGTCCGTCTCCGATTTCCGCGACCGCGGCGTGGCCGCCCTCCAGCTGAATCGTTATCCCGAGGCGCTTCACGACCTGGCCCGCTCCGCCGCCCTGGCGCCTGACGACCCGGAAACGCAGCGACTCCTGGAAACGGTCCGCGATCTGCGCCGCCTGGTTCCGCTGCTGAACTGAGCGCGCGTTCAACCGGTTCCCCCGGGGTCGGGCGGCCGCACGCCCCCTGACGTGAATTCCATGACACCGCGAACCCGTGGGCTGCTGCTCATCGCCTCCTCCTCCCTCTGCTTTGGCGCCATGTCCGTGCTCGTCAAGCTGGCCACCTCGGGAGATCCGTCCGCCATACCGTCCTCCCTGTCCTCCCTGGCGTCGTCCCCGAGCTCCGCCGCGGAAGCGGTGTTTGCCCGAAGCCTGCTCGGCTGGCTGGGATTGTCGGCCGTTGCGCGTGCGCTCCGGGCTCCGGGGACCCGCG
>CAYUME010000669.1:0-3401 GCA_964445475.1 uncultured Planctomycetia bacterium | reverse complement strand
CCGCCAACTTGCCGAGTTCCCGAAGCCGGCGTCGGTCAGTTTCGGTGAAGGTAGCCTCGGCGGATTCGATGGGCGGAACCGGCTGGCTGTCGTCGGTTCGTTCGTCGGATTCCTCGAAGATGTAAGGTCTGAAGTTGATGTCATCTTCCAGCCCGGCCAACCCCTCGTGTCGATTCTCAAGCGCGGAGATGGCAGCGGCCGGGCTCGACATCACGCCACGCAGCAGGGCGAGCGCAGTCCAGTACTGGACGCGGCGCTTGTGGCGCCCCGGCATCCCGAGGGCATGGTTGCAGCCCCACGCGTCGCAGACCGTCTGCAGGTTCTCGTCCAGCACCCCGAAGAGGTGGGGCCAGGACGCGTTCGAGGCTTTCTCGATCCATGCGGCGACCTTGTCGGGGAGGAGCACCGAATCCCCCTCGCAGGCCTGCAGCACCGGGACGCCGTCCGGGCGCGTCAGCAGCCGGTCGAAGGTCATGGCGGTGGGGGCGGCGCGGAACTCGACGGAGAATCCGCCGCCGGGGAAATAGCTGGGGACGACGGGGTGGAGCCGGATGCCGCGGTAGTTGGCCTTCGGGTCCTTCCGCTCGAGGGCGCCGTAATAGGGGGGGTGGGTCCCGGAGTTGACGAAGTCGACCAGGCCCGCGGACGTCCAGCGCCCGTTCTTCGGCGGCTTCGTCTTCACGGCGCGGAGGATCTGGGCGAGCTCGGCCGGGAGGTAGGCTTTCCGGAAGTCCATGAAGATGGAGGGGAGCCCTCGCGAGAGGCCGACGTTCACGCGCTGGGTGATGCCCGCGTTGAAGTCGTTCTCGGTGGCGAAGGCGACAGGGACCTTGGGGCCGCGGTGGTCGTAGCAGTCGTTCAGCAGGGCCTCGGGGACGTCGCCGGAGGGGAGGTGGTCCGTCCACTGGCGCTGGCCCTGGAATCCGCCGCACGCGGCGCCGTGCTCGCGGAGGATGTCCCGCATCGCGAGGTACATCTTGCACTGCACCCGGAGGTGCGCCTCCGTGCCGGTCGCCTTGTCGAAGAGGACGCGGCGGGGCATGAGGGACTCGGTCAGCCACCGGTAGAGGATGTCCGCCTCGCGCTCGTCGACCTTCTTGAGCTCGATGCGCCTGGCGATCTCGATCATGTCGACGTCGACCGTGTTGATCCCGAACCAGCGGCGGGCGGTCGTCTTGAAGGCGGCGCCGGTCTCCATGTTCATGGAGGCGCCGCCGAAGGAGACGTAGGGCGTCCCCCACATGTCGGCCACGGTTGTCGCCGCGGCGAGCCAGTCGAGCAGGTTGGCGGCGAGCTCCGGGCCCAGCTTCGGCCGTTTCCCGGACTCGTCGACGTTTCCCAGGATCCGGTGCGAGAGATAGCCGTTCTGGGCATCCATGCCGGAGACGGCGAAGGCGTAGACGACGCCCGGCCAGGAGGCGGAATTGCCGGAGACGTGGGCGAGGGGGACCTGGCCCATCGAGAGCTGCTGGAGGAGCAGGCCCTCGAGCTCGCCCGGGTAGGCCCAGACCTCGTTCCACGAGAGGAGGACCTGGACGCCGGCGAGGCGGAACTGCTTCCCGACGCGCATGGCGCCCGGGGCGTCGTGGACGGGCTCGTCGGCGACGACCACGTGGGGGGCCTTCCCGTCGATGTGGGGGAAGTTCTCGTCGATGAACTTCGCCGTCATGTTCAGGCGATCCATGACCCGGGCGGTCTGGAGCTCGCGGGCCGCCTTGCGGCCGTCCATGGGGGCGAAGAGGCCGATGACGGGTCCGGAGACTTCTTCGATTCTGCGCAGGCGTCCCATCGGGGGGCTCCTGATTGTGGGGTCTCGCTCTCAAAAGGGTCCGGCGCTCATCGGGCCGGGATGGCGGACCATTTTCCATATAATACGTTTGATGCCAAGGAAAAGTGTGAAGGCAGCCAAAACACAGGTCTGGACGAGGGGAAGTGGAGGGGATGGAGGTTGACGGGCGGGTTGTAATATATTGTCAATGAAGGAGAAGCGAGCGCCACCTGCGCTGGCTTCCGGATGGGTGTTTTGTAATTTATAAAGACAGGGCCGGATCCTGTTTTTTCGGCCCTCGGGGCGAAAAGGGTGCGTTGCGCCGGATGGAAATGCGATGACTTGTGGTGGTGCCGGGGGCCGGTCGGGGCTGGCCCGGCATCCCAGGCCGGCTACCCGTGGCGTCCCCAGAGCAGCTTTTCCTTCAGCACGGCATAGAACGATCGACGGCCGGTCTGGGCCAGGAAGAACGGCGCGGCGGCGCGGGTCACGGTCACCGTGTCTTCCTCGCCGACCGGCACGTCCACCTGCCCGTCCAGCGTGACGACGCCGTCGGTGACGGGTCGCGCGACGCGGAGGGTGACGGTGTGGGTGGCGGGGATGACCAGGGGGCGGAGCGAGAGCGTGTGCGGGCAGAGCGGGGTGATCACGAGGCTGTCGAGCTCGGGGTGGACGATCGGCCCCCCCGCGGAGAGGGAGTGGGCCGTCGAGCCGGAGGGGCTGGCGACGATCAGCCCGTCCCCGGCCAGGTCGGCCGCCGGTTCGCCGTTGATGTCCACCTGGAGGGCGATGACCCGGGACCGGCGGCGGGTCACGACGACGTCGTTGAGGGCGAGGAAGGGGCTGGATGCGGAGCGGCCCGCGCGGC
The DNA here is from genome assembly GCA_964445475.1 of uncultured Planctomycetia bacterium. Lineage (GTDB taxonomy): Bacteria > Planctomycetota > MHYJ01 > CAYUME01 > CAYUME01 > CAYUME01. Next base: position 765 of record CAYUME010000669.1, on the reverse strand, counting down.
GGATGCGGCACTCCAGCATCATCCGGGGGGCGGCGCGAAGCCGCCCGCGGCGGAGGGCGTCCAGGGCGGTTCGGAGGCCGTTCCCTTCCACTTCCGTCAGGAACCCGAGCTTCCCGAAATTGACGCCGAGGACGGGGATGGCATTCTGGCGGAGGCGGCGGGCGGTGCCGAGGATGAACCCGTCGCCGCCGAAGACGACGGCGAGGTCGGCCGCGACGCGGGCGAGGTCCAGGCGCGCGGTGAGGTCGACGGTGACGACCCCGGTCGCGCGCCGGAAGAGGGGGAGGGCGGCGCGCACCGCCCGCCGCACCGCCGGCTTCTTCCCGTCGCCGAGGAGGAGGATCCGATGGGGAGGCGTCATGTCCTTTCGCCCTGCAGGAGGCCGCACGGAGAACGGGCGGAGGCCTACCCGTTCTGCAGCTTGATCGTGGCGCCGGGGAGCCGGTCGGAGGGCCGTCGCGTCGCCCACTCCCGTGCCGAGGCGGTCACCGACGCGGCGTCGAGTCCGCAGCGCGCGAGGAGCTCCGGCCGGGTCCCGTGCTCGATGAACCGGTCGGGGATCCCGAGGGAGACGATCCGGTCGGGGTTCCCGCGGAGGCGGGCGACGGCCTCGAGGACGGCCGCGCCGAAGCCTCCGGCGAGGGCGTGCTCCTCGAGGGTCATGACGAACGGGGCCTCGCGGGTGAGGGAGGAGACGAGCTCTTCGTCGACCGGCTTGGCGAAGCGGGCGTTGACGACGGTGAGGCGGAGGCCCTCGCGCTCGAG
>CAYUME010000668.1:899-3407 GCA_964445475.1 uncultured Planctomycetia bacterium | reverse complement strand
CACCCGCTGGTCGAGGTCTGGGCTGACGCGCTGCAGCCGCGGCTCAGCGCGCCCGTCGCGGCCGGCACCCTGGCCTGCGTCGCCGCGTGCGGCGAGGGCGAGGTCGTCGCGATGGACCTGGCCTCCGGCCGCGAGCGGTGGCGCGCATCGACGGGCGCCCGCCTCGACAGCCCGCCGACGGTCCACGGCGGCCTCTGTCTCGCCCCGAGCCACGACGGCTGGCTCTACGCCTTCGCCGCCGCCGACGGCCGCCTCGTCTGGCGCACGCGCGTCGCGCCCGAGGAGCGCCGCCTGGTCGCCTTCGGCCAGGTCGAGTCCGCCTGGCCGGTCGTCGGCTCGCCGCTCGTGGTCGACGGCACCGGCTACGCCGTCGCCGGTCGGTCGACCGAGATGGACGGCGGCTGCGCGCTGGTCGCCTTCGACCCCGCCACCGGCGCGACCCGCTGGGGCGCGAAGGTCGCGGCGGCCCCCGGCCGCCGGTGCGACGTCCTGGCCTGGGTCGAGGGCGCCCTGGACATGCAGTGCTGGACGTTCGACCCGGCGGACGGGAAGGCGAAGCCCGGCGGGCGCTCGGGGGAGAACCTTGACGGGTTGCTCGACGGCAGCTGGGCCCGGCTCGGCAACCGCCGCTCTGGCAATCTTCCCGCCGGAAAGCTCTCCGCCGACGTCGTGGTCTGGGACACGGCCCGGTACTACGGGTTCGGCGGAAAGGCGGGCCACCGCGTCATTGCGGTCGACCGCGACGCGGCCGACGCCGCCGACCCGAAGAAGCCCCAGGCGACCGGTCTGGCCTGGACGTGGGCCTGTCCGCGCGAGCGCCAGGTGGAGGCGCTCGCCGTCGCGAAGAACGCCCTCGTCGCCGCCGGGCGGGTCTGGGATGACGATCCGAAAAAGATGCGGGGGTTCGCCCTCCTCCTGTCGCGGGATGACGGCAAGGTGATCGCGGAGGCCGAGTTGCCCGCCGCCCCCGTCCCCCACGGCCTCTGCGTCGTTCCGGGGCGGGTCGTCGCCTGCCTGGAGGACGGCACCGTGGTCTGTCTCGGGGGGCGTTGAGCGGGATCCTCCGAAACAGGCACGAAACGCCGCGGCGGGCAGACCGAACCGACTGCGCGACAGGGACTTGCGGACGCGTTGCTGCGCGCGATTTTCGTCAATTCCGGAATGAAACGGCCCCGGGAGGTTATATATTATGGTGGGGATGCAAGGCGCAGAGAAGACTCCGGTGAGGGTCGGCGGATCTCCTCCGTGCCGTTATGGTGTGCTCCGTGACTCCGCGCTTTGTCCCCCGAAGGGGTCTGAGCCTCGTGTCCGGTCCGGGGGGAGCGCCATGCGTGTGAACGGCCATTCGCGTGATCAAGGGATTTTCCTCCTTGTCCCGGTTGCCCGGCTGAGGCGGCTGGGCGGCTGGGCTGTCGCCTTCCTGGCGCTTCCGGCTGTCCCTCTTCCCGCCGACGTCCTGATCCTCCAGAACGGCCAGACCGTCGAAGGCGAGGTGACGGATAAGGGGGAGGGGTACGAGGTCAAGACGAAGTACGGCGCGCTCAACGTCGCCAAGTCGGACGTGAAGCGGCGCGTGAAGGACGCCCCGGCGCTGGCGGCGGAGGTCGAGGTCCTGCACAAATCGGCGCAGGGGATGGCGGAGGAAGGGCTGAAGGACGGCGCGGACCCCGTCGTGCGGGGCGCCAAGCTGGAGGCGGCGGCGACGCTCTACGAGCGGGCGATCGCCTTGTGCGACAACGCGCGTCAGGTCTTCTCGGGGAGCGAGGCCGACGCCCTGGCCAAGGTCTCCGCGACGATGGAGGCGGAGCTGGCCCGGGTCCGCACGAAGCTGGGGCCGGCCACGCTGGAGCCGCCGTCCCCGCCTCCGGGCGTGGGTGCGAAGCCCGCGGATCCCGCCGGGATGCCGCCGGCGGGGGGCACGCCCGTCTCCCAGCCTCCCGTCGTCGTGAAGGCCCTCGATCCCGCCATCCTTGCCTCCCTCGCGATTCCCGCCCGGAGGCCCGTTCCCCCGTCGGACAAGGTGCGCGCCACGGAATCGGAGGTGCGCGCGCTCTTCAAGGCGGACTACGCCGCGGGCGCGGCGGACGAGCGGAAGGCGCTGGCCCGGAAGCTGCTGAAGACAGCCCTCGGGACGAAGGACGACCCTGATGCGCAGTACGTCCTGCTGGGCGAGGCGCGCGCCGTGGCCGCCCAGGCCCCCGACGCGGAGACCGCGGTCGAGGCCCTTCGGGTGACGGCGCGGCGGTTCGCGGTCGACCCCGCGAAGGAGGCGTCGGCGACGCTCGGGAAGCTCGAGTCGGTCGTGCGCTCGCCGGAGGCCGCCCGGGAGGTCGTGGAGGTCTACCTGCGCGTCACGCTCGAGGCCCTGGCCGCGGACGAGGTCGACCTCGCGCAGGCGCTCGCGGGGCGGGCCGACCGCGTGGCCCGCGCCGCGCGGGACGCGGCGCGGGGGCCGCCCGCGCGGGGGCCGGGGGGGGGGGCGGAGGGGGTAGCGCGCGCGGGTTGCGG
>CAYUME010000668.1:0-889 GCA_964445475.1 uncultured Planctomycetia bacterium | reverse complement strand
CCGCCTTCCGGTCCGCCGCCGACAAGCTGGCGGGCGCCCCCGACGACCCCGCCGCGAACGGCGCCGCCGGCCTCTTCCTCTGTCTGACCAAGGACGACTGGAAGCGGGGCCTGCCGTTCCTGGCGCGATGCGGCGACGCCGACCTGAAGGCGCTGGCCGGGACGGAGCTGGCGGGGCCCGCGACGGCCGACGAGAAGGTCGCGCTCGGGGACCAGTGGGCGGTGTGGGCGGACCGGCAGTCCTCGGCCCGGACCAAGGGCCGCGGCCGCGAGCGGGCGATCACCTGGTACGACGCCGCCCTCCCCGGCCTCGCCGGGGCCGCGAAGGCGAAGGTCGAGCGGAAGGTGCAGGAGTTCTTCAACCAGATGGTCGCCCAGCTCGGCGGGATGGTGGCGCCCGGTAACGTCGCCCTCGCCTCCGCCGGGACCGCCGCAGCGGGCTCCGGTTCCGCCGCCGCCCTCATCGACGGCGTCATCGCCGGCTACACCGGCTCGACCGGCTTCGCCTCCCTCTCCTGGCCCGGCGAGTGGGTCGTCACCTTCCCCAAGACCTACGTTCTCCGGCAGATCCGGTTCCTTCTCTGGGACGGCGACTCCGACCGGTATTACAAGTACGTCGTGGAGACCTCCCCCGACGGGAAGGCCTGGGTGCCGCTCGTGGACCGGAGCAAGGGGAAGTGGCGGAGCTGGCAGACGCTCGACTTCCTGCCGCGGCGGGTCAAGGCGATCCGGCTGAAAGGGCTCTTCAACTCGGCGAACGGCGGCTTCTATATCGTCGAGCTCGAGGCCTACTGTGTGCCGCCCGCGATCCCGATGAAGCCGGCCGCGCCGTCGGACCCGGCGGACGACGGCCCGGCGGCGAAGCCGGGCGCGGGGCGCGGCGGGTAGGG
>CAYUME010000667.1:0-3410 GCA_964445475.1 uncultured Planctomycetia bacterium | reverse complement strand
GGACGCACACCCCATGCCCGCCGAGGGCCGCCATGACCAGAAAGCCCGCCAGCACGTAGTACTTCGCCCGTTGCCAGGACGAAAACGGTTGCGGCGCCTTCCTGGCGGGGCGGAGCCAGAACAGGAAGCGGCCGGCCAGGGCGTGCAGCGTCCCGAACGGGCAGACCCATCCGCAGAAGACCCGCCCGAGCAAAGCGGTCACGACGACCGTGGCGAGGGCGAGCAGCATCAGGAGCGGCACGGCGTGCGCGGCGAGCGCCGTGGCGAGAAGGACGAGCGGGTCGACCAGGAGGAAAAGCCGTCCCGTCCACGAGGGCACCCACCCCGGCCTCGCCCGCACCACGAGGAAGAGGCCGAGGAAGAGAAGCAGCGCCAGGACCTGCACCAGACGGCGCGTCCGCGCCGCGCTCCAGCCGCGGCGCGCGCTCATGAGACCGCGATCTCCTTCGGGTTGAGCGACCGGTAGTCCGCCTTCCCGAGTCCCGCCTTTTCCGCCGCCGCGATCGACGGGATCTCCTCCACCTTCCGCCCCAGCACCGCCGCCCCCCACGCGTCCAGCGCCACGATGTCCGTCCCCGCCGCGATCATCAGCGGCGTCTTCACGTCCTTCAGGTCGCCGCCGGACGGGCCATGGTCGACCAGGATCCGCGTCGCGTCGAGGAGGGTGATGCGGGGCTTCATGAACCGCGTGATGTCAGCGAGACAGGCCGGGATGTCCTGGTGGAAGACCTTCCGGTTCTCGACCACGCCCATGTAGTTCTTCATGCAGAGCGTCGCGATTGAAAGCCGATGGTGCTTGACGACAGGGCAGTTGATGACCAGGTCGCAGTCCAGGATCTCCGGGAACATCGGGATGGACTTCACCTTCTCGCCCCCGATCTCCTTCTCCTTGACCCGGCTCCGGTCCAGCAGGAGGACCTCCGCCCCGGCCGCCTTCGCGGCGGCCTCGATGCCGCTGGCGGCATAGCACTTGGGGGCGAGGTTGACGGTGTTGTCGCCGACCTTGACGGCCTTCGCGCCGGCCTCGAAGCAGGCCTTGACGATCGTGGCGACCACCTCGGGATTGGTGTTGGCCGCCTGCTCGGGGGTCCGGTCCCAGCCGATGTTCGGCTTGACCCAGACGACGGCGCCCTTCGTGACGAACCGTTTCAGGCCCCCGACGCCCTCGAGCGCCTTCAGCGCCAGCTGGACGGCGATCTTCCGGATGTCGTCCGCGGAGGGCGTCGCGGCACCCGACCACTTCGCGATGGCCATCTCCGCTCTGGCCGCCTCGGCGGCCAGGATCCGGCGCCCCCCGAAAGAGACCGCCCCGGTCGCCGCCGCCGCCTGCGCCAGGAAGTCTCGCCGCGTCGGGTGGATCATGGCTGTTCTCTCCCGGATGAGGGTGACGAGGTCTACCGCCACGGGCCAAGCCTGACTATAGTACGACACCGGCCCCCTGAACATATCGACAATTTGTCGAAATTCTCGCGTCCTCGGTCGGTGTTTACGGCAACCCCGGATTGGAGTATCATGCCCGGCGAACCCCACTAGGAGGACGACCATGCGCCACGCCCGCTCACGCCGCGACATCCTGAAATCGACCGCCGCAGCGGCCGCCGGGGCCGCCCTGCTCCCCGGCCCGCTCGTCCTCGCCGCCGGCTCCCCCAACGAGAAGCTGGGAGTGGCCGTCATCGCCTGCGGCGGGATGGGCGGCGGAAACCCCGGCGTGGCCGCCTCCGAGCGGTGCGTCGCCCTCTGCGATGTCGACGACAAGAAGCTGGCCGAGGCGGTCCAGAAGATCAAGGAGAAGGTCCCCAATCCGACGGTCTTCCACGACTACCGGAAGATGTTCGACGCGTGCGCCAAGGATATCGACGTCGTCCTGATCGCCACGCCCGACCACCATCACGCCCCCGCCGCGATGCGCGCCATCCAGCTCGGCAAGCACGCCTTCGTCCAGAAGCCGATGTCCCACGACGTCGCCGAGGTTCTCGCCCTCGTCAAGGCCGCGCGGGAGAAGAAGGTCCTCACCCAGATGGGCAACCAGGGGCACTACAGCGAGGCCATCCGTCGCGCATGCGAGTACATCTGGGCCGGCGCCATCGGCACCGTCCTCGAGACCCACACCATCCTCGGACGCGACTTCGGCGGCAGCGGCGGCCGACCGCCCGCCAAGCCCGTCCCCGAGGGGCTCCACTGGGACGAGTGGCTCGGGCCCGCCGAGTTCCGCGACTACCACGACGGCCTCCACCCCTTCTCCTGGCGGTCGTGGCGGGCGTTCGGCACCGGCACCATCGGCGACATGGCCTGCCACAACATGGACGCCCTCTTTTCCGTCCTCAAGATCGCCGAGGCGAAGCGCTACGCCATCACCTGCCTCGCCCAGAAGGGCGGCAGCCCGGAGATGTACCCCCAGAGCAACGCCCTCCTCTGGGAGGTCCCGGCCCGCGGCGACCTGCCCGCCGTCAAGGTGCACGTCTATGACAACCGCGGCGTCATGTCCGACGCCATGAAGGAGGCCGAGCAGAAGCTCAGCACCCAGTTCGGCGAGTGCACCCTCTTCGTCGGGGAGAAGGGCTACTTCCGCACCAAGGGGACCTGCGGCGGCGCGGAGATCCTGCCCGAGGCGAAGCGGAAGGAGTTCCCCGAGCCCCCCAAGACCCTCCCCCGCGCCCATGGCGGTCCCGTCGGCGATCTCCTCTGGGCCATCAAGAACAACGGGAAGCCCTGCTCGAACTTCCCCGAAGAGGCCGGCCCCCTCACCGCCTTCGTCCTCACCGGGCACCTCGCCATGTTCGCCGGTGTCGGGAAGAAGGTCGAATTCGACTGCGAAACGATGGAGTGCACCAACATCCCGGAGTTGAACCAGTACGCGAGAAGGACTTACCGGAAGGGGTGGGAGCTGATGTAGAAATACAACGGCACGGCCGAGCACGAGCGGGGGTGCGGGGCGGGCACCCGACCCGCCCGGGCACGGGACGATCCGGGGTCCCGTCTTCGAGCCGGGACCCCGACAGACACGCCGGCGGCCGCGCGGTGCAGGCGCCGGCGTTCTTTTCTCGTCTCCCTTATTCGCCCCGGATGATCAGGTCCAGCGTCTTCACCTGGTCGGCCGGCGTGGGGCCCGCGTCCGCCTCGAGCGTGAGCCAGCCGCTGTAGCCGATCTCCTCCAGCGTCTTCCGGACGACCGGCCAGTTCACGCTCCCCTCCCGCACCTTCGCCCAGTTCCCGCCCCGTCCGTCGGGGTTCAGCTTGAAGTCCTTCACGTGGCACTTGCAGACGAGGGAGCCGAGGGCCCGGAGGTACTTCTCGGGCGGGGCGAACTTGACGTGGTTCCCGATGTCGAAGTAGGCCTTCACCCACCGGCTCCTGAACGAGCCGACGAACGCCGCGAAGATCTCCGGCATCAGCCAGAGGTTGTTCCAGAC
>CAYUME010000666.1:0-3415 GCA_964445475.1 uncultured Planctomycetia bacterium | reverse complement strand
AGCCGGAGACGGACGGCCTCCTCCAGCGCGGCGCGCACCTCCTCGGCCCACGCCTCCTCCGGCCGGTCGGGCGCCTCGTCCGCCGGGACCTGCCAGTACGCGCGCGTCCGGGCCCGGCCGCCCTCCCAGACGAGGAGGTGGCCCGGCGGACGCTTCCGCGCCGCCCGGAAGATCGTCCGCGGCGGCGGCACGTACTGGTAGACGAGGTAGAGGTGGACCGCCTCCGGGTCGACGGCCCGGTCGAATCCCGGCTGGGCGGCCAGAGCCTTGAGCTCGCTGGCGAAGGCGAGGCGGCCGGGCGTTTCCGCATAGTAGAACGGCTTCTTCCCGAGCCGGTCGCGCGCGGCGACCAGCCCCCCACGCCGCGCGGCCCACACCGCGCAAGCGAACATGCCCCCCAGGGCCGGCACGCCGCTGCCGATGCCGGCGAAGATCGTGATGTGATGGACGAGCTCCTCGCCCTTCTCCTCGTAGAGGTGGACGAGGACCTCGGTGTCGGAGCGGGTCGCGAAGCGGTGGCCGCGCGCCTCGAGGTCGCGGCGCAGCGCCTGGAAGTTGTAGATCTCGCCGTTGAAGACGACCTGGACCGAGCCGTCCTCGTTCCCCATCGGCTGCCGTCCGCCGGGCAGGTCGATGATGGAGAGGCGCGTATGCCCGAGGAGGGCCCGGGGGCCGGAGCCCGGGTTCGTCGGCGCCCCGGGAACCGGGAGCCGGGACTCCAGGCTGTCGTAGATCCCCTCCCCGTCCGGCCCCCGGTGCCGGAGGCGGTCGAGCATGGCGCGGACGACGGCCGGGTCGGCCGGGGCGCCCGTCGTCACGATGCCGCAGATGCCGCACATGGGCGTATCCGTTTCCGGGTCCTCCGGCCCCCGGTGACGCGGCACCGGGACCGGCCGGGCGGACCGATCAGGGGGACAGGACCTTCTGGAACAGGGCTTCGTAGCGGTCGATGACGGGCCCGACGGCGTGGTGCGTCTCGACGTACCGCCGGGCGTTGGCGCCGAGGGCGCGCCGGCGGGGCGCGTCCTCGAGGAGCCGGCCGAGCGCCTCCGCCATCGCCTCCCGCCCCTCGGCGCACACGCCGAGTCCGTGCCGCGCGATCACCCCGTCGGGGTCGACGCCGCCGGTGACGACCGGCCGGCCGCGGGCCCAGGCTTCGAGAAAGACGTTCGGGAACCCCTCGCCGGTCGACGTGTTGATCACCACGGCGGCGCGGTCGTAGAAGGGCGCGACGGCGTCGGGCGGCTGGAAGCCGGCGCAGGTCACGTTGGGCCGCGACGCGGCCTCGCGGAGGAAGGCCGCCGCCTCCGCCGCGCCGGGGAGCCCGGGGGCGGGGGCGCCGCCGACGACCGTGAAGCGCGCGCGCGGCAGGGCGCGCGCCAGGTCGAGCAACCACCCGGGCCGCTTCTCCGGGCGCAGCATCCCCACCCAGAGCACGCCGTCGCCGGGCGGCGGGACCTCCGGCGGCGGCGCGACCGCGTCGGGGATGACCGTCGCCTCGACGCCGGCGAAGGCGCGGGCGAGGTCGCGCTGGCGCTCCGTCTGGGCGATCACGACCGACGCGCGCCGGAGCGAGCGGCGGAAGAGGAACCGCCCCCACGCCCCGCGGTGGATCGTCTGCCAGAGGAAGTCGTCGTCGTGGCCGCCCCGGAAGAGGGCGGGGCGCCCGGTGGCGCGCGCGAGGAGGGAAACGTCGACGGCCTGGCGCCCCGCGCCCTGCGAGAGGAAAACGTCCGGGGCGGGTTCTCCGGCGGCGCGGCGGAGGCGCCGGACGTCCGCGATCCGCCCGATGCCCCGCGGGAGGCCCGGCCGGGGACGGAACACCGCCAGCCGGAGCTCCGGGTCGGCCAGGCCGGGCTCCTCGCGGACGATGCACGTCACGGCGTGGCCGCGGCGGGCCAACGCCCGGGCGACGAGCACCATCTGGCGCTCCGTGCCGCCCGCCGTGCGGCCCGACGGCGAGAAGAAATCGGCCGCATTCAGGCAGACCAGGCCGAGGTGCATGGACCCATCCTACGACCGATCGCGTCTCGAATCCACCCCCGCGCTGCCGTCCGGGCCCGGCGCGCTCCCGGGAGCTTCCCCGTCCCCCTTGAGACAGACGAACTGCGTCCCCTCGACGCCCAGCAGCGCGGCCTCCCGCACCCATCGGAACCGCTTCAGGAACCGGAGAGCCGCCACCTTCCACCAGCGCGGGAGACCGAGGCGGTCGGGGTCGAGCAGGTCGACGGGGTCGAGGACGCGGGCGAAGCCGATGCGCCGCAGGACGGTCCGCAGCTCCGGGTACGTGAACTGGTTGCAGTCGAACCCGCCCCACTTCAGGATCCCCGGGCCCTCGCGCCAGACCCGGAGGCGGCGCCGCCAGGCGTCGGGCAGCCAGCCGTAGAAGGGCACGGAACACTCCCCCGAGCCGGGGCTGAACTTGTTCGATGCGTACAGGTAGAGGAGCCCCCCCGGCCGGAGTGCACGGTGGGCCTCCTTCAGCACCCGGCGCCAGCGCGGCAGGTGCTCGAGCACGGAGGTCGCCATCACGATGTCGTACACCTCCCGCCCGTAGTCCATCGTCTGCGCGTCGCTGCACACGATGTCCGGTTCCGCGCCGAGCCGCCGCCCCAGCTCGCGCGCGTAGTCGACCCTGTAAGGACGGACCTCGATGCCGCGGCACGCGATCCCGTTCCGCCTGCAGAGGACGGGGAACCAGCCCGATCCGCAGCCGACGTCGAGGATCCGCGTTTCCGGTCCGACCGGTACGAAGCGGGCAAAAAGCCGGACATGGCGCTCGTAGTCGAACCGGAGCCGGTCGAGACGAACCGGCTTCCCCTCGAACGGGAGCAGCTCCGGGGACGTGAGCTCCGCGTGGCTCATATCCGTGTGTCTCCGTGCGCAGCGTCCGGCGGGCGTCCCGGACCCGTGGGGAGGAACGTCCCCCCGCCGTGGACGAGGCGCGCGATCACGGCCTCGAACCGGTCGACCGAGGGCCCGAGGGCGTGGTGCGTTCCGACGTACCGGCGGGCGGCCTCGCCCTGGCGCCGTCGCCGGTCGGGATCCGCCAGGAGGTCCCGCAGCGCCGGCGCCAGGGCGTCCGCGCCGCCCGCGTGGACCCCGAGGTCGTGGCGGCAGATGACCTCGTCCGGATCGACGTCCGCGGAGACGACGGGACGGCCGTGCGCCCAGGCCTCCAGCATGACGTTGGAGAAGCCCTCCGCGACCGAGGTGTTGAGGACCACCGCGGCGCGCGCATAGAAGCCGGGCATGTTCGCGGGGGGCTGGAATCCTCCGAGGCGCACGTTCGGGAGGCCCTCCGCGCGGGACGCGAAATCCCGCGCCGCATCCCCGCCCGGCGCCCCCGCCGGCGGGTGTGCGCCCACGACCGTGAAGCGGAGCGACAGCCCCTCGAGCGCCTCCTCGAGCACGG
>CAYUME010000665.1:0-3417 GCA_964445475.1 uncultured Planctomycetia bacterium | reverse complement strand
ACCTTCGCCGCGCCCCGGTTCGCGACCGTGACCCGAGCCGACTTCGCGTACGGCACCGGCAGATACAGGTTGACGGCCGCGCCGGAGTTCTCGATGGCCAGCGGGCGACGGCGTCGCGGTCGGTCATCTCCCGGAGCAGGGACTCCAGCGTAACCGCGGGGATCTCGGCCGAGGCGGGGAGGGCACCGGAGGACATCACCAAGGCCAGCAGACCGGCATCGATCGCCCGTCTCATGGAGGAGCCCCTTTCTGATCTCCCGCCGCCGCGTCCGTGCGGCGAAGGCGAGGGGCGGGGCTTGTCCCCGCCCGGATAACGTTCACGCGACACCCGATCGCGCGATCCTCTTCGTGCGTCAACGACGTCCGGGCAGTCGCCCGCCATCGACCCGAATAGAATGCGGCCCGGAATCGGCGGGCAGACAAGGACCGCCCCTCACGGCCGGGCGATCCCCCGCGCCGCCAGCCACCGGAGGCACGCCGCCTGCCACGCCTCCCACTGCGGCCCCTTCCCGCAGCCCAGCCCGTGGGCGCCCTCCGGGAGCTCGAGGAATTCCGACGGGACCCCGTGCGCCTTCAACGCCGCGTGGAACATCGCGCTGTTCTCCACGGAGACCAGCTGGTCGGTCTTCGAATGGGCCAGGAACGTCGGGGGCGTCTTCTCCGTCACCTGCTTCTCGTTGGAGAGGAGGTCGATCAGCTCGGGCGCCGGGCTGGCGCCGAGGAGGTTCGCCCGGCTGCCGCCGTGCGACTTCGGCCCCAGCGTGATCACGGGGTAGACGAGCACCATGAAATCCGGCCGGCAGCCGATCCGGTCGACGGGATCCGCCGCCTTCGGGTCGCCGGCGTCGAAGTGCGTGCCGGCGGTGGACGCCAGGTGCCCGCCCGCGGAAAAGCCCAGGATGCCGATCCGTTTCGGGTCGAGCTTCCACTCGGCGGCGCGGGCGCGGACGGTGCGGATCGCGCGCTGGGCGTCGAGGAGCGGGGCGGGGTACAGGTTCTTGACGCGGTATTTCAGCACGAGGCCCGCCACGCCCGACCGGTTGAGCCACGCGGCGACGTCGTGTCCCTCGTAGCTCTCCATCAGGGCGCCGTACCCGCCGCCCGGGCAGATGACGACGGCGGCGCCGGAGGCCTTCGCCGCCGGCGCGAGGTGGACGGTGAGGGTCGGGTTGTCCTTGTCGCTGCGGGCCAGCGGCACCTTCTCGGCCCACAGCGGGATCGTCGCGGGATTCCCCGGCTCCGGGGCCTCCGCGGACCGAGCGGCTGGCGCGGCCAGCAGCATCGCAAGCAGGGGGACGGGGAGGGGGTGCCTCATCGGGCCTTCCTTTCCTGGATGGCGGGGGACGGTTCGTTCGCCCCGCCCGGCGGCGGGGTCTTTGCGCGGCGCACCGCCTCAACATACTCGGCGCGGTGCTTCTCGAAGAGCTTCAGGTAATGCGCGGTATGGCCGCTCGCCGCCTGCGCCTTCAGGTAGTCGTACGCGTACGGCAGCCGGTACTCGGCGAAGGTTCTCGCCGTACTCGATACCCACGTGATCATCTCCGGCGGGACGGTCCCGAGGACCGGCTCGAGCTCCAGCAGCACGTCGCGGTGGAGGCGGAGCCCGTCGTACTCGATGCACTCGCGCAGCAGGGCGAAGGCGGCGGGGTTGTCCAGCTCCCCGCGGCGGACGCGGTCGGCGACCTCCTGGTGCCGCCCTTCCTGGAAGAGATTCGTCACCTCGAAGAGGATCACGCTGACGCGGTGCGCGCCCTTCAGCGTGTCGTTCAGCCCGATGTAGCCCTTGCCGTCCTGGAAGTAGGCCACGCCGCCGGGGTACGCGTCGGTGCGGTTGATCGTGTAGCCCCCGCGCCGGTCGACGGCCCCGGCCATGTCCCGGTAGCGCGCGCTGTGCTCGCGGAGCCAGCGGTCAGCCTGCGCGTCCGAATCGAATGCGGGCAGGCCCGCGGCCCCGGCGGCGGGGCCGAACGGCAGAAGCCCGAGCGCCAGGACGGCCGATTTCCATGCGATCATGACGTGCCTCCTCGACCCGACGGATCCCAACGACCGGATGGATGTCCGGCGAGACCGGCGTATCCGGCTGCGTTCAGTCGAACAGCACGATCGCGCCGCCGGCCGGCTCGAGCCGGAGCCGGAAGGCCCCGTCGCGGAGCGCGGCGGCCTCGTACGCGCGGGTGACCCGGTTGAACACCCGGGGCTTGACCGCGCGGGCCAGCTTCAGCGTCACGCTCTGCTCGGCGTACGCGTTGTGGTTCGCCAGGAAGACCACGTCCTGCTCCGTGGCGTCGTACGTCGACACCCCCAGGACGAACTCGCCGCCCGCGGGCTGGAGCCAGAAGTCCGAGGGGAAGCCGTTGTTCTCCAGGCCGGGGGGCATGGCCTTCTGCCCCTCGGGGGCCGCCACGGGGCGGTTGTTCATGTCCAGCGTCCAGGGCGTGGAGTAGATCGCCGCGGGCAGGCCGATCTTCGCGATCTCCGCCCGCATCGGCTCGATCCAGGCGTTGACCTGCGCCAGGTCCTTGCCGAGGGCGTTCATTTGGAAGCTGGCCATGTCCATGAAGCGCGACCCGATGTGCCACGTCGCCGCGCGCAGCCCGCAGGCGATGGACGTGGTCTGCGTGTGGAGCATCCGGTTGAAATTGCCCTTGCCCGGCAGCCCGGCGTCCGAGGTGCAGTAGCGGCCGAGCCGGCCGTCGCCGGCCCTCGCCGCGTTCCAGGCCGCCAGGAGGTGCGGGAAGTTCTGCTCGGGCCCGCGCTTCCAGTGGAAGTCGTAGAAGCTGACGAAGTCGGACTGGGCCAGGTGCCGGATGCCGTCGTCCCGGTAGGTGCCGCTGTAGGTGGCGTGCGTGGGGTCCCAGCGGTGGACGTTCTCGATGTCCCGCGCCCGCCCGGCGCCCGTCTTGCCGAACCGGTCCGACCAGAGGTGGTAGGCCACGACCGTCGGGTTGTCCCGGAGCCTCGTGAGCAGCGCCTCGCAGTCCGGGGGGGCATCGTAGACGTGCGGGGAGGAGAGGAGGTCCACGACCATCCCGACGCGGTGCTTCCGGCAGAGGGCCTCGCGCTCGGGCGTGTACGTGCCGAGGATGGCGTTGAAGCGCCCCTCGCGGGTGAGGGCGGCCAGCAGCCTCTCGAACGTCGCCGGGTCCGGGGGAAGCGTGTCGGAGCCGTAGCCGTTCTGAAAGATGGCCAGGTAGGTTTTCGGCCGGCGCCGAGCCTGCATCTCCTTGTCGGCAGGCGGTTCGCCGGCGCGGGACGGGACCGGCCCGGCCATGCAGGCCAGCGCAACGGACGCGACCGGGAGCAGGAGACCGGCCAGCCGTCGAACGGAGCGGATGCGGTTCATGGCGGGCTCATCCGCCTGGAGCCCGTGAGCCACGGCGCCGCGGCGCCCGCTGAACTACAGTGCAGTGCATCTGC